>JBJKSV010000139.1:0-2848 GCA_046703605.1 Limisphaerales bacterium | reverse complement strand
AAAGCGGCGGAGAAGAAGAAGTAGCCTTGGGCCGGCACAAGGGATCCTCGCGAATCGGCCAAACCCGCGGGAATGGTGGCGGAGAGGTTTATGGGGGCGCGTTTTGTGTCGCGCTCCTATCATGCGTCTCAGGCGGCTTGATCTGAGCAGTTGCGGTAGTTCTCAATCGTTGATTCGCGCCGACAAGAACAAGAGGTTTGAAGGCCGGTTTGCCAGAGGAAAGGCTATCGGGACGCCACTCGGGTGCATTCCTTTGGCATGCATGATTTTGTCTGGCGCTGCTAATGGAGAACTTGCATCTTATCGTGGGCCTGGGCAATCCTGGGGCGGAGTACACCAGGACGCGGCACAACGCCGGATTTATGCTGGCGGAGTGCTTGGCCGAACGGTGGTCGGCGGTTTGGCGCGAAGAGAAAAGGTTTAGCGCTCGAGTAGCTCGGTCTGAGTGGCAGGGGCGGCGGGTAATGCTGGCCCAGCCGGAGACTTACATGAACTCCAGCGGCGAGGCCGCTGGATCACTGGCAAGGTTCTATCGATTGGCGTTGGAACGTGTGCTGATTCTTGTGGATGATGCCGACCTGCCCTTGGGATATCTCCGGATGCGTCCAGGCGGGAGTGCCGGCGGGCATCACGGCCTGGAATCCGTTGAGCGTGCCTTGGGGACGACCGAGTTCCCGCGGTTGCGCATTGGGATCGGACGGCGCGAGGGCGCTCGGGAGATAACCAACTATGTCTTGGGCCGATTTGATTCGACGGAGATGGCGCTGGTTGATAGAGTTTTGGCCGCAGCTTGCGGGCAGGCGGAATGCTGGCTCGAGGCTGGGATACAAACCGCAATGAGTCAATTTAACGGGGCCGTTCCGGACCCCGCTGAGGAAAGAGAAGAGCAGTGAAACGATACGAAGGCTTGTTCATACTGGATACGGCAGGCAAAGAAGAAGGCGTCAAAGATGCTGTCGATAAGATCTCGGCCGACATCGCCGAGCTTGGAGGACGGGTCGAGACGGTGCAAAAGATGGACAAAAAGAACTTCAGCCGGGTGGCCGACAAGCGGCATCCTGCCGGATTCTACGTCAATATCATCTTTGAAGGCCAACCGGCCCTGCTCGAACAACTGAGGCGCCGCTATGCCATGAACGCCGATGTTTTCCGCATCCTGTTCACGAACGCCTCTACCCCAAAGCCCGTGACCGTATAACCTCCCCCAACCCCCTGAACACCTATGGCGAACTTCAACAAGGTCATACTCCCCGGCAATCACACCCGCGACCCGCAATTGCCCAACACCCCCAAAGCCGTCGCCATCGCCAAGCTCGGACTAGCTGTTAACCGGACCTGGAAGAACGAGGCCGGCGAAACCAAGGAGGAGGTCACCTTTGTCGATGTCGATGCCTTCGCCCGCCAGGCCGAGGTGATCGGCCAATACCTTAAGAAGGGCAACCCGATCCTGATTGAGGGCCGGTTGCGCCTCGATACCTGGGATGACAAGCAAACCAATCAGAAACGCAGCAGACTCGGTGTGGTGCTCGAATCCTTCCAGTTCCTCGGCACGGGCCGCAACGAGCCCGGTGCGGCCCCTGCTGGCCCTCCGGTATCCCGTCCAACTCCCGAGCCAGCGCCAGCCGGAGGCCCCGGCGAGACGCACAACTCCGGCAACGCGCCCATCGAAGAAGACGACGTGCCGTTCTGAGGTTGACAACCTCGGTGTGCCACCTGAGAATCTGTTCTATGAACGAAACTTCTCCTCTACAGAGTACTTCACGCCGGGAGTTCATTAAGACCACCGGCAAACTCGCCGCCGTTTCCGCTTTGGCCGGAGTCACTTTGCCTCGCGTCCATGCCGCATCCAGCGATGCCCTCCAGATCGCCCTAATCGGATGCGGCGGGCGCGGCACCGGCGCTGCCGCAAACGCAATGGAAACCAACGGCGGGCCGGTCAAGCTGGTCGCGATGGCCGATGTCTTTCACGATCGGCTCAACACCAGCTACGACACGCTTAGCAAGCAGTTTCCCAATACGGTTGATGTCCCCGACGACCGCAAATTCATCGGCTTTGACGCCTATAAAAAGGCCATGGATTGTCTCAGGCCGGGTGACGTGGCGATCTTCACGACGCCGCTAGCGTTCCGATGGGTGCATTTCACTTACGCGATTGAAAAGGGGTTGAATGTTTTCATGGAAAAGCCCTTGACCGCGGATGGTGTCACTTCGTTGAAGATGCTCGATCTGGCCAAGCAGGCTTCGGCCAAGAATCTCAAGGTCGGCGTCGGCCTGATGTGCCGCCACCATCGCCCGCTCCAGGAATTGCACAAGCGCATCGAGGACGGTGAGATTGGGGATATCATCCTCATGCGCGGCTACCGAATGAGCGACGCTATCGGCTCGGCCTTTTCCACCAAGTGGCCGGGCGAACCGAGCGAATTGCTCTGGCAAATCCGGCGTTTCCATAGTTTCATCTGGGCCAGTGGCGGCTGTTTCAATGACTTCTACATCCATCATATCGACCATCTTTGCTGGATGAAGAATGCCTGGCCGGTCAAGGCTCAGTCCCTGGGCGGACGGCACTATAAATCCAACGCCGAGGGCGAACCCTACGTCGATCAGAACTTTGACTCCTACGCCGTCGAATACACCTTCGCCGACGGCGCCAAGCTCTATATGGATGGGCGTTGCATGCACAATTGCGCCGACATCTACCACAGCCGCGCTCAAGGCAGCAAGGGCATGGCCATCTGCGCCTCCAACGGCGATTACGGTCCGCCGTCCATGTCCTTCAAGGGCCAGCTTGCAAGACGTTCAGACCTCATCTGGAGGTCCAGACCTATTCCGGGTCAGGAGGATCCGTACG
>JBJKSV010000138.1:0-3461 GCA_046703605.1 Limisphaerales bacterium | reverse complement strand
TTCGAGAAGTGCTATGTCCAGGAACTTCTGACCGCCCACGAAGGCAATATCGCGAGGGCCGCCGTGGCCGCGCGCAAGCACCGGCGCGCATTCTTCCAACTGATGCGGAAGCACGGGATCAAAGCCTTTCGGCCTGCTGCAAGTCAGTGTTGAGGGTGGACAAACCGAGCCGCCTGGGTGGACAAAATGGTCCACCCAAAAGACCTGAGAAGATCCGCGAAAATCCGGTTCGCAGGGTGGTTAGACATGGACCCTTTCGTCCAGGCCGGCGCGTCTCTGGCAGCGCCCTCCCCATGGATCGGAAGCGGCATGGTTGCTGCTAACTTGGGGCAGACCCGCGTTTTGGCGGGTTTGGCATTGAATGACGAAGCGGAAATCGAGCGGCAAATTCGTGGATACCTTGCGGCGCATCCGGATGCGTGTGATACCATCGAGGGGATTGTAGAATGGTGGCTTCTGGAACAGCGAATCCAGGTCACTGGGGAGAAGGTCGCGGTTGCGCTGCGGCGGTTGCTGGACAAGAACGTGGTGAGGGAGATTCACGCCCCGGATGGCCGGATTCACTACTGTCTGAAAAAGCCAGGCAAACCGCGGCGAGGGCCGGAAGTGGGTGATTTCTGACGCGATTTCGACAGCTCGTTTCTTATTTGTAACTCAATCATTATCCAAAGCTAAAGGACAAATTATGCCAGTCGCACCAACTTATCCCGGTGTCTATATTGAGGAAATTCCCAGCGGCGTGCGCACGATAACCGGGGTAGCCACCTCCATCGGCGCGTTCGTGGATTACTTCCCCGCGGGCCCGATGAACAAAGCTGTGCAGATTCTGAACTTTGCCAGCTTCAACAAACAGTTTGGCGGCAGCGATCCCAGCGGACTGGATGCGCGCAGCGAAGCCAGTTATGCCATCCAGCAGTTTTTCCTCAACGGCGGCACCGAGGCATACGTCGTGCGCGTCGGCTCGGGCACGAGCGGCAACGCCCCGACGAAGGCCTCCGTGGGTGTCGGCGACGGCAGTGGTTCGGCTGCGTTCATCGTGAGCGCGCAAAGCGAGGGCGCCTGGGGCGCCAACCTCCGGGTCGAGATCGACTACGGCACCACCGACCCCGCGAACCTTTTCAACCTCACGGTGAGCGAACTGGTCACAAAGAACGGTGTCACCAGTGTTGCCGCCACGGAGAGCTTTCTTAACCTGCTCATCGATCCGAGCAAGCCGAACGATGTCACCGCCGTGGTCAACGCCAGCTCGCAACTCATCTGGATCTCCGGCGCCGTGAAAGGCAAGCTGCCTGCCGCGACTGGCACGCCATCGACCGCTCTGCCGGCCACGTTTTCGTCGCTGGGCCTTGCCGCCAATGATGCCTGCGACGTCGCCCTGGGGGCGAACAAGGTCGGCACGATTTCCCTGCCTGGCACGCTGCCCACGAGCTATTCGGGGCTCGCTTCCTTGCTGCAGGCCTTGGTCCAGGGCCTCAGCGGCAAGCCGCTGCCGAACGCCACCGTGAGCCTGGTGGGCACCGCCTCGACCAAGCTGTTTCTCATCGTCGAGGCCAACAGCGGCAACGCGGCCGACTACGTCGTTCTGTCCGACGCCGGCGCCGGCCTGGCCAAGAAGCTCGGTTTTGCGGCCACTGCCGCCAATGTCCAGCAATATGCCCTCGGCGCCACCACCACCGTGCAGCAGCAACTCACCCAGGCGAACGGCGCGGGCTCCGACGGCACTTGGGACCCCGCGAATGACGCCGACGGCGTGACCAAGGCTATCCTGGGTGATCCGACCGGCAAGACAGGGATTCACGCGCTCGACGACGTTGATTTGTTCAATCTGCTTTGCCTGCCGGTGACGGCGAATCTGCCTGACGCAAATGCGACGACAATTGCCGCCTCGGCGGAAAAGCTTTGTGCCGACCGCCGCGCGTTTTATTTGATGCACATCCCGCAACACGATGCCACAAGCCACTACGGCATCACTCCGGTCATGGACTGGCTTGGCGCCTACGGGACCATCAGCAGCCGCAACGGTGAGGTTTATTTCGCGCGCATCGCAATTGCCGATCCGCTCAATAGCTTCCGTCTCCGGCCGACGCCGCCCAGCGGAACTATCGCCGGCCTTTTCGCGACGACTGACGGCGCGCGCGGCGTGTGGAAGGCGCCGGCGGGCACCGAAGCAGTTTTGAGCGGCGTGCAACAACTGCGATACAACACTACCAATTCCGAGAACGGCGTCCTCAATCCGCTGGCCATCAATTGTCTTCGGAACTTCCCGGTCTATGGTTCGGTTTGCTGGGGCGCGCGCACACTCTTCGGCGCGGACCAGATGGCCGACGATTACAAATACATTCCAGTCCGCCGCCTCGCGCTTTACATCGAAGAGAGTCTGTATCGGGGCACGCAATGGGTCGTGTTCGAGCCGAATGACGAGCCGTTGTGGGCGCAGATTCGGCTCAACGTCGGCGCGTTCATGCATGAGTTGTTCCGCCAAGGCGCTTTTCAGGGCCAGAGTCCAAAAGAGGCCTACTTTGTCAAGTGCGACAGCGAGACCACACCGCAAGACCAAATCAACCTCGGCATTGTGAACATCGTGGTCGGCTTCGCGCCGTTGAAACCGGCCGAGTTCGTCATCATCCAGCTCCAGCAAATGGCCGGACAGATCGAAACCTGACCCGTTCAACTCACAACCTTCAACTCTCCACCGATTTTATGGCGCAATTTACAGTCAACGCCCAGCGATTCGACCCTTACAAGAACTTCAAGTTCCGCCTCAAATGGGACGGCAAATATGTCGCGGGCCTCAGCAAATGCAGCGCCCTCAAACGCACCACCGAGGTCGTGAAGCATCGCGAAGGCGGCGATCCCAGCAGCAGCCGCAAATCGCCCGGCCGCACCGAATACGAGGCGATCACTTTGGAGCGTGGGGTCACCCACGACACCGAGTTTGAGAAGTGGGCCAACAAGGTGTGGCAAATCAACAACGGACTGGGGCTGGAAGTCTCGCTCAAAGATTTTCGAAAGGACATCATCCTCGAGTTCTACAACGAAGCGGGGCAGCTCGCGCTGGCCTACAAGGTTTATCGCTGCTGGGTTTCGGAGTATCAATCCCTGCCCGATCTGGACGCCAACGCCAACGCCGTGGCCATTCAGCATATCAAGCTCGAAAACGAAGGTTGGGAGCGCGACCAGGACGTGACCGAACCGAGCGAACCCAGCTTCACCAACCCGGCATAAGATTCATCCGATTCATCCGCATGGAACCCGTTCCCACCGCCAGTCAGTTGCTCAATGTCTGGGAACAAGGCTGTTTTCAGACACCGGCACAACGCGCGTTTTCGCTGCTCGCGCTTGCCGCGCCGACAGTGCCAAGTGAACAGTTGGCGGGCTACGGCATCGGCCAGCGCGACCGGGAATTGCTCGGCCTCCGCGCACAGCTTTTTGGGCCGCGGTTGAACGGAGCCGCGCATTGC
>JBJKSV010000137.1:0-7705 GCA_046703605.1 Limisphaerales bacterium | reverse complement strand
CTGCCCACGGCAATCAGCGCCCCTATGACCATCGTTGCCAATGCAAACACGAAGGCAATGCTCACTATCAGGTTCGAGGCGGGAAAGGCGTTCATTTCAAATCCGTTTTGGTTTTGTCCTGGTGAGCTGCGTTTTGAGCGGCAATGAGTCCAGGGACGGCGTGCCCATCCACCTTTTCGGGCGAGGCCGCCTTTGGGGTGTTCGAGGCGACAGTGGAAGCGGCTTTGGGAGGATCTTTTACTTCAGAAGGTTTAGCTGGCGCAACCGGTGCCGCTTTCGGTGGGTCTTTTGGCTTGGCGGCTCCCGTCGCTGGCGCAGAGGCTGGCACCGGGGCTGCCTCGGCTTTTACCGACGCTGCCGGAGCGGTTGGCGCGGGTTGGATGCCGGCGGCCTGAGCCTCCAGCTCGAGTCTCTTGAAAAGATCCATGATGAAATCTTCTTTACTCCAACCGGCCAGGTTGTAATCCCTCGAGAATCGGATGGCCCCATCGCGGCAGGCCTCGACGCACGAACCGCACAAACTGCATTTCGTAAAATCGAGCCGGTAGGCGGTTACGGAGCGCTTCTTGGCCCCTTCCAACTTGGCCCCTTCGACCGTGATGCAGTCGCTCGGGCAGGCCCGTTCGCACAGCTTGCAGGCGAAGCATTTGGGTTTGCCCGTCTCCGGGTCGAGCACCAGTTCGATATGCCCGCGAAACCGGGGTGGGATTTTCAGAGTCTCGTGCGGATATTGCACGGTGACAATCGGCTTAAAGAACTGGCCGATGGTCACCCGCATGCCGACTATCAGGCTGTAGAATCCGCTGACGACTTCTTTAACCGAGTTCATCATACCCTAATAAAGCTTCAGGAGGGCGCTGGAGAGAATCAGCGTGAAAAGCGACACCGGGATCAGCAGCTTCCACGAAAGATTTAACAGCCCGTAAAACTGCGTCCGGGGGAACGTCCAGCGCACCCACACCACCGCAAAGACCAGGAAGTACATCTTGATCAGGAACCAGAGCACGCCGGGCAAAATCCCAAACGGACTCTGCCAGCCGCCCAGGAACAGAACCGTCGCCAGACTGCAACCCAACAGGATGTTGGCGTATTCCGCCATGAAGAAGACGCCAAATCCCATGCTGGAGTACTCCGTGTAGGCGCCGGCCACCAACTCGCTTTCCGCCTCCGCCATGTCGAACGGAGCACGATTGGTCTCCGCCAGCATGCACGTGAAGAAGATCAAGAAGGTCACCGGCATGAGCGGATTGACCCAAACCCGGAACACATTCCAGTGCCAAAAGGCCCCCGCCTGTTGGCGAACGATCTCATTCAGATTCATCGTCCCGGTGATCATGATCATTGTAACGACCACCAGTAGCGTCGGGATTTCGTAAGCCACGTTCTGCGAAACGACCCGCGCGGCGGACATGATCGCGTATTTGTTTCGCGAGGACCAGCCGCCCAGCATAATCGCCATGACGTTGATCGACCCAAGCGCGAAGATCAGGAGCAGGCCGATATTGATGTTCCGCGCCGCCAAACTCGGCCCGAAGGGAATAACCGCCAGGCTGATCAGGGCCGGGGCCATCATCAGCAGCGGCGCCACACGGAACAACGCCGCGTCCACTCCCTGGGGAACAATCAGTTGCTTGGAGAGCAGCTTGATGGCATCGGCAATGGGTTGCAGCAGCCCGGCATATCCCACTTCAGTCGGGCCGGGACGGCGCTGGAATCGGCCCGCGCCCTTCCGCTCCACCCACACCAGGTAGGCGGCGTTCAGGCCCACAAAGGCCATGATGCCGACCAGGAACGCCAGCAGCCGGACAGGTTCAGTGGAAAGTAACTTTAGCATAAGGCAAAACCATTCAGCGATCGATGTCGGGAATAACGAGGTCGAGACTGCCCATCAACGCTAGGGCATCGGGCAGAAGCATTCCCTGGCTGGCCTCCTCGAACAGGCTCAAGTTCGAGAGGCACGGTGTGCGCAACTTAGCCCGGTAAGCGATCTCTTTGTTATCGCTCACGATGCGCACCATGAACCGGCCCCGCGCCGCCTCTACCGCATAACAGTAGTCTCCAGCGGGGAGCTTCAGGACGCGCGGCACCTTCTCGGCCATCACCGGGCCGGAGGGCAGTTTGTCCAGCGCCTGCTCGATGATGCGAAGGCTCTGGGCTATTTCCTCCATCCGCACCAAGTAGCGCGCCATGGAGTCCCCTTCCTGGAAATGGGGAATCTCGAAATCGAACTCCGGATAGGCCGAGTATGGCTCGGCCTTCCGCACGTCGTAAGGAATGCCCGAACCGCGAATCACCGGCCCCGTAGCCCCATACTTCCGGCACATCTCCTGGCTGATCGGGCCGATATCAATCAGCCGCTTTCGAAAGATAATGTTCTCGGTGACCAAGTCGCGGTACATCTTGAGCCGCGGCCGCATGTGGTGGACAAACTTGCGCGTCCCATCGATGAACTCGTCATCGACGTCGTTGTACAGCCCTCCAATCCGGTAATAGCAATAGGTCAGCCGCGCCCCGGTAATCCTCTCCAGCAAATCGAGGATCATTTCGCGGTCGTCGAATGCGTAAAGCAGCGGCGTAAATCCGCCCAAGTCCAAGAGAAACGCGCCCCACCAGACCAGGTGACTCGAGATGCGGTTCAATTCGGACGTAATGACCCGAACATACTCCGCTCGCGGCGGGGGCTGAATTCTGGCCGCCCGTTCCACGGCGCCCACCCACGCATGGGTGTAAGTCATGGCAGAGAGATAGTCAATCCGGCCGGTGTTAGGCAGAAACTGCGCGTAAGTGCGGTTCTCGGCCATTTTCTCGTGCATCCGATGGATGTAGCCGCACACCGGCTCGGCGCGCAGAACATACTCCCCGTCCATCGTCATCTTCACCCGCAACACGCCGTGTGTCGCCGGATGCTGCGGGCCGACATTCAGCACAAATGTCTCCAAGCCGCCTCCGTTCGACCGCGGCACGTCCGCCAAATTCGAAATAATCGTCTCTTGAGTCGTCACGCCTTGAAATCCTTCTTCAGCGGGTGGTAATCCGCGTCTTCAGGGAGCAAAAACGGAGTCAGGTTCGGATGGCCAAGAAACCGGATGCCGAAGAAGTCATGCGTCTCCCTCTCATGCCAGTTCGCGCCCGGAAAAATGCCTGAGATCGTGGGAACCTCCGGGTTATCCCTCGGAATCCGAGCGCGCACCGCCGCCCGCAAGCCCGTGACCGGATGGAAGTAATCATAGATGACCTCCATTTGCCCCTCCGCCAGCCAGTCCACTCCGGTTATCGTGTCGAGCGAAAAGCCGTCCTTGTCGAGCTGTTCGGCAACAGAGACGACTTGGTCCGGGCCGACACTCGCATCGGCGTGGAAGCCTTTGAGCTTGAAATCCACTCCCTGGAAGGGCGCTGCCAGGTGCGGCAATGGGTTCGGAAGTGGCGCCGGAGGGGGTGCCGGGGTTGCGGAGGGTTTGGGCGAAGCACTGGCCGGCGAGGTCTTCGCAGTCCCCTGAGCTGATGCGGGAGCGGGCGCCTTCGGGGCTTCGTTTCCTTGGTTTGCTCGGTGTTGAGCAACCCCGGAGGGAACTGCCGCAGGCACAGAGGCCTTTGCGGACGGCGCCGGCACACTCGACGGCTTGTTCTCTTCTGGCTTGGGCTTGTCTTCGCTCATGGCATCGAAAATAGCTTGCTAGTCTGTGAAACCTACTGTGGCGGCGGGACTGGCCAACGACGCTTTCCCGTCAGCTTCTCCTCCAGTTTGAGGATACCTTCAATGAGTCCTTCGGGCCGGGGCGGGCACCCCGGCACATACACATCCACCGGGAACAGCTTCTCCACTCCCTCGACTACCGCGTATTGGCCGGGGAAGACAAACGGGCCGCCGGAAATGGCGCAGTTGCCCATCGCGATGACCCATTTCGGCTCCGGCATCTGGTCGTAAAGCGTCTTCACCGCCCCCGCCATCTTCTTGTTGATCGTGCCGGCGACGATCATCACGTCCGCCTGCCGCGGCGAGGGGCGGAAGACTTCGGCGCCGAACCGGGCCAAATCAAAGCGCGAAGCCCCGGCGGCCATCATCTCGATGGCGCAGCAAGCCAGCCCGAAGGTCAGCGGCCACAGCGAGTTGGCCCGCCCCAGCGCCAGCAGGTCGTCCAACAGGGCGAACTTCACCAGCGGGGCGCAATCCTTCAGGAGTTGGGCGTTATCTGCTTGCGCTTCCATTCAAAGATTCCTTTCTTCCAGGCATACACGACCACCAGCGAGAGAATGCCCACAAACATCAGCATCTCGACAAAATCCATCATCCCGATCCCCTTGATCCGGTTATAGACCATCGCCACCGGGATCAGGTAAAGCACGTCCACCGCGAACGCGACGAACACTAAGGCGTAGAGGTAATAAACCGCGCTGTATCGAATCCAGGCGTCCCCAATCGGGTCCATGCCGCACTCGATGTATTGCCCGGTCTTATTCGCCGTATTGCGCGTCTTGCGCGCCTGGACCAAATGGACCAGCAGGATCGGCCCCAGCGCGAAGACCAGGCCACCCAGGCAAAAGGCGAGCAGATAAATCAAGTCGCCAAATAGCGGTTCGTTCATACCCGCTCAATCAGAGGGAAAACCGCCTCTTACGACAACACACTTGGTGGCATTTATTAACCCTATTTTGCCATCCCCAAGGCATCATTGACCTAGACACTCATTCCAGCCTCCGCCGTTCTTCCAGGAGCGCTTGGAGTTCGGCCAGCGCCTCGAGATCCTTCGGACGGCCCGCGGCTCGCTTGAGTTGGATAAGCTTCTCGAGCGTGACCACGCGGCAAACCCCTCCGAAAACCTCCATCTGCTCTGAGAATGGGAGGAGCCGAAAAAAATCGCCGCCGCCGGCCACTTCGCCCAGGAGGTCCAGCCACCCCAACCGCGTCTGGAGCGTGAAATTCAATCCGAGACGGACCGTTCTCTCATCGAATTTGAACGGCAATCCCGGTGGGGCGCCTCTCAAGTAGGGCTGCAGCGGCTCCAGCGCCGACCCGAGCCTTGCGTGCAATGGGTCGTCGGCGCCGCCCCGCCCTCCTTAACTCGTAAACCACCCGCATGCCCCGCAAGAACCGTTCCAGACGCTCTTGAGGCCCCACCCGCAGATTCTCAATCAAAAGCGTCCGGTCCACATCCTTCTTGAACGCCTCAACGACCGGATCGAGGGCGTCCGCTGGAGCCAAACCAATCACGTCCTCCTGTCTCCGGCGCCGGGCATCGACTTCCTCAAAGTTGTTCATGCACAAAAGCTAGTCACTTCTATGGTGAATGTCATCCGCAAAAACCTGATTGGCGCCCGCGACGCTGGCTTATACCGCAGGAGAATCGGAACTACTGCCAAAGGGCGGTGTTTTGAACCTCATGACACGACGTTCGAACGGCTGCGCACCCTTCACCGCTCTGCTGGCGGCCGCTGGCCTTTCGGCCTTTCATGCGCCTGCGGCGTTGACCCATCCGCGCGATCCGAAGCCTGGTGTGGCCAACAGAGACGCCCTCGCTTGCTCCTCACCAACGCCGAGCCAGGCCTATTGCTCGTTGACTTGCCCCAAGAATGCTATCCCCCCGCCGCCGAGGCTGGCCAAAGATCCAGGCCGGAGGTCTGCGTCCTTGAACTGACAGCTTCGACTCAGAACGACCCTCTTCTCCGAATCGATGCCCGCCAGGAGAGTCGTCAGGGAAAGTGGATCCCCGAGGGGGCATACATCATGGGGGGACCACCCATTCCCGTGTGCGGTGTCGAGGTAAGCGGCGCTCCGCTCACCAGGTGTCCCGTTCGCTCGGCGGCACACTTGGCCATTCCTGAGGGCGAGGTTGTCATTCTCAGCGGCTTCGTGCAGACCTTTCGCCAGCCGCGGTTCTCCAAGGTGCCGATACTCGAACATCTGTTCTCCCAATCTCATGCCTGTGGTCAACACGATAGTGTCGGGTCACTTCGTGGTGACCGGAGCTTCCAACTCCTGCCGCTGAACCAAGGCAATAAACGCATCTTCCATGGACGGGTCGGGGTTTTCGGGCGTGGCAGCTTGAGACTTGAGTTCATCGGGCGTTCCGGCGGCAATGATGCGTCCTCGGAACACCAGGCCGAGCCGGTCGCAATACTCGGCCTCGTCCATGAAATGAGTCGTCACCACCACCGTTACGCTCTTTTCAACCAGGCCGTTGATATGAGTCCAGAATTCGCGCCGCGTGACGGGGTCCACGCCAGAGGTGGGTTCGTCCAGGAAGAGCAGATCGGGTTCGTGCATGACCGCGCAGGCCAATGCCAGCCGTTGCTTGAAGCCCAGCGACAGTGTATCCGGGCTGATGTTGAGGAACGGTTCGAGTTTGAACACCTCGATCATCCCCGCCACGACTTCGCGTTGCCGAGGGCCGTGCAGGCCGTAAGCGCCGGAGAAGAAATGGAGGTTCTGGCGAACGCTGAGGTTGCCGTAGAGCGAGAACTTTTGCGCCATGTAACCCAGGTGCTGGCGCGCACGGCTGGCGCTCTTTTTCAAATCAATCCCCAGGACGTGCGCCGTGCCTGCAGTGGGAGGCAATAGACCGCACATCATGCGGAAAGTGGTCGATTTGCCCGCGCCGTTCGGTCCAAGCAAACCGAAAATCTCTCCCCGCTTTACCGAAAAGGTGACACGGTCGGCCGCGGTAAAATCGCCATACTTCTTGGTCAGGTCCACGGCTTCAGCGACGATCTCGTGGCCGCCGGAAACCCGGTGCGCGCGCCGCGCCAGGGCCGAATCGCCGCCGGGCCCCCCGCCCAGCACGTCGATAAACGCGTCCTCGAAGCGCGGTCGAATGGGCCGAGCCTCGGCGCCGGGGCCGGCGTTAAGCAGTTGAAGATCGATGCCTCCGGCGCCCGGACGCAAAACCAGGCGGACATTGCGGCCCTGAATCGTCCCGTCGATCACCTCCGGCAGGCGGAGCACGCGCGTGAGCAGTTGGCGGCGGTTGCCCTCGATGTTCCGAATCTGCACACAGCGGTCCTGGACGCGAGCGGTCAGGCCGGAGGGTTTGCCGGCGAAGAGGAGTTGGCCTTCATTGAGCAGGAGCACCTCTTCACACAGTTCCGCTTCGTCGAGGTAGGCCGTGCTCCAAACGACCGTCAGCCCCTGGCCGATCAGTTCATGCACCATCTTCCAAAGCTCGCGCCGCGAAATCGGGTCCACTCCCACCCCCGGCTCGTCTAGCAGCAGCAACCGCGGATGGCCCAGCAGTGCGCACGCCAGCCCCAGCTTCTGCTTCATGCCGCCGGAAAGCTTGCCGGCGAGGCGGGCCTGGAACCGGGCCAGGTCGGTGAACTCCAGCAGGCGCCGGAAGGTCTCCTCGCGTTCAGCACCGACTACTCCACGCAGGTCGGCATGGAGCGTGAGATTCTCCTCGACCGACAGGTCCTCATAGAGGCCGAACTTCTGCGGCATGTAACCGATCCATTCGCGCAGCCGGCCTGCATCCCGCCTCGGCTCCACGCCGTTCATGCTGATCGTGCCCGCCGTAGGAAGCAGAAGGCCCGCAATCAGGCGCATCAGGGTCGTCTTGCCCGCACCGTCCGGCCCGACCAAGCCCGTGACAATCCCCGGGTGGATGTCGGCGGAGATCCCCGCCAAGGCAGGGCGTTTGGCTTTGGGAAAGACCTTCTGAAGGTTCTCGATCTTAACAGAAGCCTCGGACATGATCGCCTTGAAGCAAGCTTA
>JBJKSV010000136.1:0-5154 GCA_046703605.1 Limisphaerales bacterium | reverse complement strand
ACCTTCTGGAAAACGAGTCGTTCCACGCCAGCCGCGGCTTTCGCGACCAATTGGACCGCGCCGGGCTGTCGGTTTCCAACAATATCGCCGAGGGATTTGAGCGCGGCACGACCAATGAGTTGCTGGCCTTCCTCTACATCGCTCGCGGTTCGGCGGGAGTGGTGCGCTCGATGCTTACCGTGAAACGCCGCCGTGTGTGCGCGGAGGACGTGCGGTCCCAGATCTCAGACCTGATCTCCATCGCCGAATCCTGCTCCAAACAACTCCGCGGCTGGGCTGACTCGCTCCAAAACTCGGAGGTCAAGGGCCCGCGCTATCTTACGGAGAGTTCCCGGCGCGAAGAGGATCAGAAGAAGCGAGCTGCGGCCTGCCAAAAGGAACTGCTGCGCCGGTTGCCGCTCGGCCACCCGCTTCGCAAGGACGCGGAGGAACGGGGTCTGATTTGAGATTTGAAATTTGAGATCTCAAATCTCAAGCCCCGAGCCTGGCGTCCCAAACCTGAAGCCTGAAGCCTGAAATCCAAATCTGAGATCTCAAATCTCAAATTTGAAATCTCGGCGTCCGCCCGACCCGCCCCATCTCCTTCTCCATTGGCCTGGATTAGCGTGGCTTAGCGGTTTATTGCCAGCCGGCAAGAAATCGCCGTATCGTCTCCGCGGTGCTGGGAATTGAGGACACTTGACGTATCTTGGAAATGCTGGCTTCCACGAGCCGCGGCGGGCCGTCCTCGCTCAGCGCCGAGCAGTTCAACTTCCGCCCTGCCAACTCGGCGATCTCGCGCATGGAGATCTGCCCCTGGCCGCAGATGTTAAAGACCTCGCCAGCCACCTCCCGTTGGATGAGTTCCCAGACGATCCGCGCGACGTCGCCGGCGCCAATAAACTGGTAGCGGGAATCGGGGTGGATTCGCAAGGGCAGACCGGTCAAAATATCATAAACCGGGTTCTTGCGCAGCCCGGGGCCGACCATCCCTCCAAGCCGAAGGATGAGCCATTTGGGAGCGTAATGACGCACGAGTTGCTCCGCCAGAAGCTTGTGAAGGCCGTAATTGGAGACTCGGGCGAGACCCACCGCCGACTCCTCGCGCGTCGTTTCGGGCGAGGATAGATCACTATAGACGTCGATGCTGGAGATGTGTACCTGAAGGCGGGCTGGGAAGCGGCACAGGCTGTCCAGCCGGTGGGCGACCGAGAGTTCGAAATCGGCGCGGGGATCGTCGTCGGCCAGGTATTTTTTCGAATTGCAGGCGGCCTCGATGACGATGTCGCACGCAAGGGCGGGCAGGGAGCTGTAATTCCCCCGCGTCACGCAGACCAGCTCCACTCCAGGCGCAGCCTGCAAGAGGCGGACGAAGGCCGAACCGACAAAGCCATTGGCTCCAATGACGGCTACGCGCATGAGGTGGCCCCTAAAGTCGCAAGCCCTCTGGCCTGCTCAGATACCATTGAATCGTCTTTTGGAGGCCCTCGCGGAGGCTTGTTCGGCATTCGCACCCCAAGACCTCCCGCATCCGAGTCGTGTCGAAGCCCTTGTAGAGCTGGCCGTCGGGCTTGGAACTGTCCCAGACGACCTCGCCTTGGTAGCCGGTTAACTCGGCGATGAGCTGAGTCAATTCTTTAATCGTAACGACCTGGCCCGAGGCGACGTTGATGATGTCGCCGCCGTTGTAGTTCAGGGCGGCATCCACCAGGATCTCACAAACGTCTCCGATATAAACAAAGTCGCGCGTGGGCCGGCCACTTCCCCAGGCAACCACCTGAGTCTGGCCGCTGGATTTGGCATCGGTGAACTTCCGAATGAGGGCCGGGATGACATGCGAGCTGTTGAGATCAAAGTTATCATGCGGCCCATAGAGATTGCCGGGAACGAGCACGATGGCGTTGAATCGCTTTTGGCGCCGGTAAGACTGGGCCAGGACCGCGCTCATGGCTTTGGCCAATGAGTAGGGGGCGCTCTCGGCCTGGGGCATGCCGTTGAAGAGCTCGCTCTCGCGAATGGGACTTGGCGCCTTGGCCGGGTAACTGCAGCCACCTATCAGCGTAATATATTTGCGCACCCCCGCCCCCCAGCTTTCATGGAGCATCATCGCGCCCATGATCAGGTTTTCGTAGCAGAAGTCCGCCGGACGGGCCTGGTTGACGTCGATGCCGCCGACCAGACCGGCCAGGTGAAATACAATGTCCGGATGATGGTCGGCAAAGAGACGGCGCACCTGGCTTTGCTGGGTCAAGTCGTAGTCCCGGCGTGAAAGGGGGACTACCGTGCAAGGCAGCCGTTTGAGGCAGGGCACCAGGTTCGACCCCACGAAACCCGTCGAGCCCGTCACGACCACCTTTTGCCCGTGCCACAGACTGGCGCCGGTCGGCAGGGCGTCAGAGCCGGGTGGCCTTTCGGAATGCGCGTTGACCTTATCCTCTGCAGGGATCATATATGCTCGAGAAAATACTCCGGCCAGCCGCCGCCGAAAAGCTAATAGGCAACCGAGAATCCCTGAAAAACAATTGAGTGGTTTGGCTTCGGCTGCTATAGACAGGCCACCCTTACAGGGTTTAAGAGCCGATCTGAAGACGCCCATTACAATCATCATCGCCTGCCTCAACGAGGAAGACACGATCGTCGAATGCCTTGAGCGTCTGCTCGCGGCCGCCCCGGCCGCGGAGATCCTGGTCGTGCATGGCGGCAACGACCGCACCTGCGAACGGGCGTGCTTTGTTGCGCAATCCCATCCCAATGTGGTTGCCTTCCGCAACGAGAACGACCGAGGCAAGGGCAGCGCCATCAAGGCGGGCATCGCGCGGGCATCGCACCAATGCATGTGCCAGTTCGACGCGGACCTTCAATTCGAGCCGGAAGATATTCCGAGGTTGGTGGCGCCGATAATTGAAGGACGCGCGGACCTGGTGCTCGGTTCGCGGTTCATGGCGGGCGCGGACGTTTCCAATTACCGGTTTTCGCTCTTTCGGGTGATGGGCAACCGGGTGGTCAGTGCCTGGACGAGCCTGCTGTGTGGCCAGTCGCTTACGGATGTCACCGCTGGGTCCAAGGCGTGGACGAAGGCGGCCATCGAGAAAATCGATTTTCAGGACGACGGGTTTGTCTATGAGGTAGAGATTCCGATGCGCGCCACCATGGAGGGCCTCCGCGTCGCCCAGGTGCCTGTCCGCTATCACAATCGCCAGGGGGGCGTCAGCGGTCACGGCAGCGGCTGGCGCGAAACGCTTAGCATCGTCCGGACCGGTTTTCGCATCCTCGCGCGCGCCGCGGCGATTCGTTTGGAAGGACGGCGCAAGGTCTAAGCTTGCCAAGCCCCCAAGCTTCCCCGCAGGCTGGCGTGGTTGCATGGGCAAAGGATCGAAGAAATCCAAACCCCCACTGACGCGGGCCTCCACGGCGGTTACGGTTCAGCCACGCTTTCCGGTGTGGCTGACGGCGGTCTTGCTGGTGCTGGTGACGATTGCCGTCTTCTGGCCGGCGACGCGATGCGGCTTCATCAACTTTGATGACGACCTCTTCGTGTACCAGAATCCCTATTTGCGGAGCGGTCTGAGCTGGGAGGGAGTGAAATGGGCCTTTCACAACACGCAACAGGCCGAGTACTGGGCGCCAGTCATGTGGCTCTCACATCTGGCGGGCTGGCAATTGTTTGGCCCGAATCCGTGGGGCCATCATCTGATCAACGTGCTTCTTCACGCGGCCAACGCGGCGTTCCTGTTCCTCTTGTTCAAAAGGATGACCGGCGCCACCTGGCGCAGTGCCGTGTTGGCAGCCTTGTTTGCGCTGCACCCCCTGCGGGTCGAGTCGGTGGCCTGGGTAACGGAACGCAAGGACGTGCTCAGCGGCTTCTTCGGCCTGCTGGCGCTGATCGCTTACGTCCGTTACGCGGAAGGCAGGAGGCGGCAGCCGGAAGGCCGTGGTTCGCGGTCTGGGGTCGCTCGCCCGCGGTCTCTGTCCCATCTCCCCTCTTCTATCTTCTATGTCCTGGCCTTGTTCCTTTTCGCCCTCGGATTGATGAGCAAAGCGGTGTTGGTCACATGGCCCTTCGTCTTGCTGCTGCTTGACTACTGGCCGTTGCGCCGGCTCGAGGCTTCACCCCCCAACTCGTGGTTCTCGACTCTAATGCGCCTGGTGGCGGAAAAGATTCCGTTCTTCGTCCTCGCGGTGGTATCGAGCGTGGTGACAGTGGCAGTGCAGCGGCAGGGAGGCAGTATGATGGGGGTCCAAGGCCTGCCCCTGGGCGCGCGCGTCGGAAACGCGCTGATTTCCTACTGCCGCTATCTGGGCAAGCTGTTCTGGCCCGCGAAACTGGCGGTGTACTATCCGCTCCACGGGCATTGGCCGCTGTGGGAGGTAGTGCTGGCGGGCGGGCTGGTGCTGGGCATTTCGGCGCTGGTTTTTGCAGGGCAGCGGCGGTATCCCTTTTTGCTGGTGGGCTGGCTGTGGTTTCTTGGGACGCTCGTGCCGAACATTGGCCTGGTGCAGGCGGGCGGAGTCGCGATGGCGGATCGCTTCACCTACATTCCAGGGATTGGGGTGCTGATCCTCGTCGTCTGGGGGGCAAGCGAATTAGCCGGACACCGGCGTTCCGGTGTGCTAGCGGTGTCGGCCGCGTCAGGCGCAGCCATCGTGCTTTGCGTCGCGCTGACGTGGCGCCAGATTGGCTATTGGAAAGACAGTGAAACGCTGTTCCGGCACACCCTCGCGGTCACAACGGACAATTCGCTCGCGCACAACAATCTCGGCAACGCCCTCGAGAGCAAGGGCCAGACCGCCCGCGCCATCGCTCAATATCAGGACGCCCTCCGCTTGGAGCCCGGCTACGCCAAGGCCCGCAACAACCTCGGGGTCGCCCTCGACAGGGAAGGCCAAACCGGGGAGGCCATCCGCCAATACAAGGAAGCCATCCGCTTGGAACCGGATTACATCAAAGCCCGTTACAACCTCGGCCTTGCCTTCGCCCGGAAAGGCCAAATGGACGAGGCCATCCGCCAATACCAGGAAATCCTCCGGTTGAAGCCCGGCAGCGCCGAGGCCCACTTTCGGCTCGGCCTGGCCTTGGCCAGGCGCGGCCGAATGGACGAGGCCATCCGCCAATACGAGCAAGTCGTCCGCCTGAGGCCGAACAACCCCGAGGCCCGCAACAACCTGGGCGTCGCC
>JBJKSV010000135.1:0-4911 GCA_046703605.1 Limisphaerales bacterium | reverse complement strand
TCACGGGATTGGTGGCGAGTTATCTGTTCCTCCAATCGGGGTGGGGACGGGCCCTGTTCGTCCTGGCCGCCATCGCAATTGCGCTCCTGAGAAATGGCTTCCGAATCTTTGTTATTGGCGAGCTCTGCGTGAAAATCAGCCCAGACATGATAAACTCTTACATCCACCGGAAGGGGGGGCCCATCTTTTTCGCCTTGTCCCTGATTCCCTTCTTCGGGCTTTTGTACCTCATCCGCCAGCTCGAACGGCGGTCTGCGAAACGCCGCCCTTAATCCCGCCCTTGGCAACAAAATCGGAGACGGACTGAGGGGAATGTGGCATAATGGGAATTGCCGCATGGGACAATTTATGAGATTCACCTTCAGAAAGGGGCTGTTTGGATTCCTGGTTCTTGCACTCATATCCGCCACAGCCGCCGGATGCTCCAAGGCGGCCAGAACATCGCGGGCCTTGGCCGGGGCCAACCGCGATTTTGCTCAGGGCAACTACGATAAGGCCGAGATCGAGTATCTTAAGGCCCGCCAGATCGAGCCTCTTAATCGAGTCGCCATCCGGCAGTTGGGCTATATCTACGAAGCCGAGGGCCGGTGGTATCCCGCCTATATTTACCTGTCCAAGGCCCTGTCCTTCGAACCGAAGAACGCTCAACTCCTGGCAAAGTTCGCCGCTTCCGCCTTCTCTCTTCACGATGTTAACAAGGCAAGGGAGGCGGCCCTCAAGGCGCTTTCTCTACAGCCCGGCATGCAGGAGGCCCTCCTGGCCTTGGTCGATGCGTCGATAACTCCCGCTGCCATCCAGGATAGCCGCCAGCAAGTGGAGCGAATCCGCCAGGCGGACAAGGATAGAGCCGCCTACCACCTGGCGCTCGGCTTGCTGGACTTGCGTCAAAAGCAAACCGCTAAGGCGGAGACCGAGCTCAAAACCGCCTTGGCGATGGAACCTAAGTCACCCGTCGCCAATGCCGCCATTGGCAGCCTCTATTGGCAACAACATGAGCTTGCCAAAGCCGATCAGGCCTTCAAGACCGCTTTCGACCTCGCCCCCTGGCGCTCTCCTCAGCGGCTAAACTACGTCGAGTTCAAGCTCGCAAATCAGGATCTGGAAGGGGCCAAGCAGCTCCTGAACGAGATGACTCACAAATGCCCGGACTATGTCCCCGCATGGAATGCGCTGGCTCAGATCGCCTTCGCTCAGAAGCAATACTCTCAATCGTCTTCCCTCGACAAAAGGCTCCTCGCTCGGGACCCGTCTAATTTTCAGGGGCTTCTTCTTGCCGGCAATCTCAGCCTGGCTACGCGCAAACCAGCCCAGGCCATCCTTCAGTTCAAGAAGATGCTCACCCTCTACACCAACTCCTTCCAGGTCGATCTCCAACTCGCCCGCGCCTACCGCGCCAATCGAGACACGGCAAATGCCGCCGCCACGTACGAGGCAATACTCAAAAGGATGCCCGGAACCGGCGAGGCCGTGCTGGAACTGGCCGACCTGCGCCTCGCCCAGCAACACCCAGCCCAGGCCGCCAGTTTGCTTGAGCAACTCTTAAAGCGGCAGCCAAAGGTCGTCCCCGCTCAACTTCTCCTGGCCACGGCTTATGGCCAAGAGCGGCAGTACGACAAGGCGCTGGACATTTACCGCGCCCTCGCTGAAACCGCGCCAAATAGCCCTCAGATCCCCTTCTTGATGGGCAATGCCCTCCTGGCCCAAGGCAAGCGCCAGGCCGCGCGCCAGGCCTATGCTCGCGCCCTCAAACTCGCGCCCGATTCCGACCCGCCCCTGGAGCAACTCGTAAACATGGACCTGGCTGACAGACACCCCGACGAGGCAATCCAGCGCGTCACAAAGGAAGTCAAACGCCGTCCGGAGGATGTTCAATTAAGATTGCTCCTGGCCAAGGTCTTCATCTCCCAAAAGGATACCCGCCAGGCGCAGACCACCCTCCAAAAGCTCCTCCAGCTTGCCCCCCAAAACCAACAGGCGCTCTTAATGCTGACAGAACTCGAAATCGCCTCAGGCAAGCAGCAGGACGCCCTCGCCCGGTTGACCAATCTGGTCGCTAGGACCAACAGCGTGCCCGCTCTCCTGCAGATCGGCGTCATCCAGGAAAGTCTTAAGAACTACGATGCTGCCCGCAAAGCCTATCAACGGGCGCTCTCCCTTCAGCCAGATTCCGGCATCGCCCTGAACAATCTTGCCTGCCTTGACGCTGACCATTTGAATGACCTCTCCACAGCCTATACTCTGGCTCAGCGCGCCCGCCAGGTCCTTCCCGATGATCCCCATTCCGCCGACACTCTCGGATGGATTCTCTACAAGAGGGCCAGTTTTGTCCGGGCCCTCCCGCTCCTCCAGCAAGCCGCCACCGCGATGAATTCCGACCCGGTCGTGGCCTATCATCTCGGCATGGCCGCCTATATGACCGGCGATGAGCAACTTGCCCGCCTCAACCTCCAGAAAGCCCTCGCCGCAAAAGCTGACTTTCACGGCAAGACTGAGGCCCAACAAAGCCTCGATTGCCTCGCCATCGCTCCAGCCACAGCCACTCCGGCAAACCTTGAAACCCTCGAAAAGCGGGTCGCTCAAGTGCCCAATGACGTTGTCGCCTTGGACCGCCTGGGCCAGCTCTATGAACGCAACCACTCACTCGAACAGGCCGCCGCCACCTACGAATCCCTCCTCAAGCTCCAAAACCAGAACACCTCGGTGATGCTTCGTCTGGCAAGACTCTACGCAGGTCCTCTCAACCAGCCCAAACGGGCCATGAAACTTGCCGCCGATGCCCACAACATCTCCGGCGATAACCCGGAGATCTCCGCATTGTTGGGCCACCTCGCCCTTCAGAAAGGTGATTTTACATGGGCTCATACTCTCCTCTCCGACGCCTCCCAAAACCTGCCCGAGACGCCCGCTCTCCTCTACGATCTCGCCTCCGCCTCCTTCGGTATCGGGCATCTTAGCGAGGCTCAGGCTTCCCTCACCAAACTCCTCGCTTCGGCCAAGCCCTTCGACCATCGCCCGGACGCAAAGAATCTGGCGGATATGATCGCCGCCTATGAGCACCCCGACCACGCCCAACAGACCGCCTCCCAAGTAAGCCAACTCCTTCAGGCCAATCCGGATTATATTCCAGCTCTGGTAGTCTCCGCCGTCCTTGACCAGCAACACGGCGACCCTCAGCAGGCCCGGAAGACTTACGAACGAATCCTCTTGCTCAATCCTCGGTTCACTCCCGCCGCTCGCGACCTGGCCATCCTATTCGCTAATCAGCACTGGGACCTCACAAAAGGATACGACCTCGCGATCAACGCCCATTCGGTTTTCCCCGACGACCCCCTCCTGACTCGGGCCCTGGGCATCTTGATGTTTGAGCGCCACGACTACGCCGGCGCCGCCCGGATGCTGTCCGACAGTCTCGCAAAGGGGGCCGACGAATCCGCGCTCCAGAAAGACCCCCTCCTGCGATATTACCTCGGCATGGCCAATTACAACCTCGGCCAGTCCGCTGAGAGCAGGCAGGCCCTCCAAAAAGCCCTTGCCCTCAACCTTCCCTCGCCCTACGCCAGTACCGCGCGTGCCACCCTGGCCAAACTCGAATAGAGCCTCTTTAGCGTCGCCAACTCCATTCCGTGTTGCGCCACAACCAGCCCCCGTTCCCCCGATCGGGCAGGGCCTGGAGCGCGCCCTGGAGCGCGCGCTATGCCAGAATATCTTTCACCACCCGCCCTGAAACATCAGTCAATCGGAAGTCGCGGCCTTGGAAACGGAAAGTGAGTCTGGTGTGGTCAAAGCCAAGGAGGTAAAGGATCGTTGCCTGCAAATCGTGAATGCCGACTTTGTCGCGCACGATGGAGAAACCGAGTTCGTCTGTCTCGCCGAAGGCAATGCCGCGACGAAGCCCCCCACCGGCGAGCATCATCGAGAAGCAATCCGGGTAATGATCACGGCCCAGGATGCTGCTGGCGGCCGTGCGCCCCTCGCGGAACGGGGTGCGGCCGAATTCTCCGCCCCAGACCACGAGCGTTTCGTCCAGCAGGCCGCGCTGGCGCAGGTCGCGGATTAGGGCGGAGACCGGTTTGTCCATCGTGGCGCATTTGTGCGTCAGTCCCTCCCGAATGCCTTCCTGAGCACTGGTGCCGTGGAAATCCCACCCACAATGGTCCAGCCCGCCAACTCACTCACATCGGCCCCCTCCGGAGCCGGACCGATGGGAACCGTGGCGATTTGTCTCGCCTGCTCCGGCTGCCTGGCATATTGCGACCGCGCCGCTTCGAACAGCGCCACCAGCCTCTTCAGTTCGTTTGGGTGGGGCGCGCGTGCCAGGCAGAGCTGAAACCCGTACTGCACCTTCTCGGCGCAGGAGCCGCAGTGTGCGGCCATTCGCCGCCCTAACGCCTGAGCCGCTTCCACATAGACCGGGTCATTGAGCGTAACCAGCGCCTGCAAGGGCGTGTTGCTCCGCTGCCGGCGCAACGTGCAAACCTGGCGTGTGGGGGCATCGAACGTGACCAGCGACGGATAGGCGCTGGTGCGCCGCCACTCGATGTAAATCGACCGCCGGTACTGGTCTTCCCCTTTGCTGGTCTTCCAATCCAAAGATCCCCCGAAAGCGGCGCTCAGGCCCATGGCCGGACGCGGCGGTCGCACTGGCGGCCCGTACATCTTCCGGCTGAGGAGTCCGCTCGCAAACAGTGCCTGGTCGCGTATGACTTCGGCCGGCACACGGAATCGCGGCCCTCGCGCCAGAAGCCGGTTCCCTGGGTCGCGCTCCAGCAATTCCGGCGTCGCGCGCGAGGATTGCCGATACGTGGCCGAAGTCACCAGCAGCTTGAGGAATGCCTTGATGTCCCACTTCTTGGCCACCAGATCCGTCGCCAGCCAATCCAGCAGCTTCGGGTGCGTCGGCAGGTCGCCTTG
>JBJKSV010000134.1:0-9440 GCA_046703605.1 Limisphaerales bacterium | reverse complement strand
GTTGGGCATGGCCGCCTCAGAGTGGACGGTATTATCCTGGCGGGCGGCTTCGGCCGGCACCCGTTTCCCTGGGGCGCGCGGCTCATCGAGAATACTTTCTGCCGGCTTCCGGCGCCCGTGCTCCGGCAAACACTCCTCGGGTACGCGCGGCTGGCGCGGCTGCGGTTTCGGAACAATCCGGATGTCTGTTCTTCCATCCGGGAGTTTGTCGCGCGACGCACCAAAGAGGACCTGCGCGCGATACGGGCCCGCTTGCGCCTGGTGGCTGAGAATGATCCCTGCGCCCTGGCACGCGCTGCGAGCGTCCCGGTTTATGGCCTGACGGGTTGGTTGGACCCCATCGTGCCCTGGCTTTGGGCCAGAGGCTGGTTAAGGAGGAATTGCCCCAGTCTCAAGGCATACAAAATCCTTCCCGCCGATCACAACGTCTTGAGCACCGCCCCGCACGGCTCGGCGAAGCAGGTGATGCATTGGATTGAGGGCGGCTAGCAGAGCTAGAGGTTATCCGAAAAGGTCCGATCTGGTTCGCTTTATCGGCCACTTCATCGGCTACTTTATCGAAAAACAGGGAGAATTCGACGAAATAGCCGATAAAGATGGCCGATTAAGAGCCAAGACAATGACCCTTTTCGGAGAGCCTCGGGCTATGGCTCCAGGCCATGCACCGTCGGCCAGCAGCCGCGCACCGAGGGGGCATGGGGCCGCAGGGAGGGATCGTCACCGACCCAGCCAGGCTTGCCGGTCGCATCGACGAAGGCCACGCCGATCGGCAACTCCGGCTGTTCATCCGCCAGCCGCGTCATTTTCGTTTCTGCCTCGTCGCTCATCTCAATCCACGCCGTCTTGAGCGCCACCGGGTCCAAAGCACGGGCCTGGATTTCCTCCAGCTTGGTGGGGTCAACTCGGGCGAAGCGTTTCATCATTTTGAGCAACGAAAGCGGGCTAAAGCCCGGATCTTTGCCGCAGGCTGCCCAACAAATGGCGGGGAGCGGGTAAGTCTTGTGCAGCTCGACGATATCGACATAGTCGCGCGTCTCGGTGCGGGCAGAGAGAGTCAGGGCCTTGTTAGTTGCTACGTCGAAGAGGTGCAGGCGCCAGCCCAACCGGGGGTCGCGTTCAATGGGAAAGAAGCGGAACGCGGAATCGGCAGCCCAGTCGATCTCCACGAACTCGCCGGTGCGGCTGACCTTGGCTCGGCGAAAGATGGCCTCCTTCTCCCATTCCCCGTAGCGTGAGGGCGTTGCCACCTCGAAGCCGGCGCGCCGCAAGCTTCCGACATCCCGATCGCTGGCACGGGTGACTTCCTCGGCCAATTCATGGAAGATATCGAAATCATGAGAGAAGCGCGCCGAATCCTCGGCGGCATTGAGCACGATGCCGCCGGCAAAATGGCTCCCCTCGCTCCGGTTGGCGGAGAGCACCGCTAATACGTCCTTCTGGAGAGGTGTGAGAGGCACTTGTACAGCTCCTGGGCAGCCCACCACGCGCGGCGGTCGCCATATTCCCTCAGATGTTCCACTACCAGGCGCACATCTTCCATGTGCCGGATTCTGGCTTCAGGATGTCGAAACCAAAAACACTCCGGGTAGGCGCGCACCAGCGCTGAGGCCCGTTCGATCAGCTCGGGCGGCGCCGGCGTGGGCGCGTAGATCTCGTGCAGTTCATCGGGCGCAACGGCCATATCAGCAATTTACCGGGCGCTCGTCCTGGACACAAGGACACACTGCTGCCCGGATTTGCGATTAGTTGGACACGTCTGACTCGTCCGACGAGTGGGACTCTCAATCGCAAATCGAAAATCAAAAATCGCAAATCCCTCAGTTCCAATTCGGTCTGACCGCCGCCTGCACACGCCGGTAATCGGGATATTCCTGGGGCAACACGTTCTGGCCGAGTCGTCTGAAGATTTTGGGCACTTTCCATTGCCAGCGTTCGGCGTGACCATCGGCGAAGGAGAGACAACAACCCTGATCGTGCCGGTTGGCCGGCAGATCGAACCAGATTCCTTCCCAGGGGCTGCCCGGCGGGGGAATACCGAAGAGGGCATCCAGGATGTCGCCTTCATGGACGTCGATAAAGACGAAGAGCTTCGAGGGCGGTGGATTGCGGATCCGGCTGTACTTTTGGTAGCTGGGAATATAGTTCAAAGTGTCGTTGTCACCCGAGCCGCTGAGGCCGTTGATGGACTGGCTCATGTTGTAGCTTCGCGTGCGCAGGATCGGGATCACCGTGCCGTTAGGGCCTTCAACAAAGGAGTGGTCGGCGGGACAGTGATAGATGCCCGCGTTCCGGTTGTAAGGGAAAAGGTAGCCCTTTCGGATGTTGTCGGTGTTGGTATCGGTGCGGGCGTTTCCCGGGCACCAGGTTTGGCTCAGGTCCACGCCGGGGATGGGTTGGCCGGTATTGACGTCATAGACGGAATTATTCGGCGGCAGAGTATCGTTGTTGTCATGGGCATACATAACGCAGCACAAGGTGAGTTGCTTGAGGTTATTCAAGCAACTGATGGTCAGCGCCTTGTCCTTGGCCCGGCTCAGCGCCGGAAGGAGCATCGCCGCCAGGATCGCAATAATCGCGATGACCACCAACAGCTCAATGAGCGTGAAGCCTGTTCTCCCCGGCTTGGCATTGGCCAAGCGACCGCTTGACAGCCCTAATCGGCGAGAACCGCCGGAACCGTCGCTCCAATCTTGAAACGCTTTCATTGCTCGCGGTCACTGACTTTGCTGGTGGTGGGCGCGACAGGACTTGAACCTGCAAGAGTCTCCTCACGTGGTCCTAAGCCACGCGCGTCTGCCATTCCGCCACGCGCCCACACTTATGCACACTGCTATTCTCTCTTATCCTTTACCACTAAACCGAGCCGCGGCGAAACCAAATTCCGAGGTCAACTCAAAGCTCGCGGCCAATTCCGAATCGGCACTTAGCCTGGATGTTTCATACGTGGTAGGGCGCACAGTCCTCTGCCGGCCGCAATACCGCGGAACGCTGCCAATTGTGTGAACGGCGGCGTGCAGAGGACTGCGCGCCCTACCAGCAGACTGTTGCGGTTTCGTTCGTGGCATGAAATACTCGACCTAGAACCCGGCCTTCTTGATCATTGCCTCATTGGTGCTGCCGCGTCGATAGCCTTCCAAATCAAGCGTCACATGGTTATAGCCGATTCGCTTCAGCGCCTCGGCGACCATTGCCGCTGCTCCGTCGGCCAGAAAACGCGAGAGTTCGCCCGCTCCGACCTCGATGCGTGCCAGGTGGCGCTTGGCGGTCGCGCCGCTTGCCGATGGAGAAGGGCCAGGCCGCGGCGAACCGTCGCCTTCGGAAAGGAACAGGGCATTGGGGACGGGCAGCTCATGGTGCCGGACCCGCACATCGTAAAAACCCATATCGCGCAGTACACTCTCCGCGGACTCGATCATCCCCAGCTTCTTGGGAGTCACCTCCTCACCGTAGGGGACGCGCGAGCTCAGGCAGGCCATTTGCGGCTTTTCGGAAGTTGGAAGACCTAAATGGGCGGAGAGCTCGCGGATCTCGGCTTTCGTCAGCCCAGCCTCTTTGAGAGGGGCGCGGACTTGAAACTCGGAAGCGGCTTGAGCGCCCGGACGGAAGTCGCCCAGGTCACTGGCGTTTTCGCCGTAAGCGATAACCCCAAAGCCCTCGGCTTTGGCAAGCGGGGCCAGCTCGGTAAAGAGCTCATGCTTGCAGAAGTAGCAGCGGTTGCTCGGATTGGCCAGATAATCCGCGTTTTGAAACTCGCGCGTCCGGACAACGCGCACCGGGAAGCCAAAGCGCTGTCCCAGGGCGAGGGCATCTTCTAATTCACGGCGCGGCAAGCTTGGGGAATCCGCAATCACCGCCAGGGCCTTCTCGCCTAGTGCCTGGTGGGCGAGGTAGGCAAGAAAGACGGAATCAACGCCCCCGGAATAGGCGACCAGGCAGGAGCCGTACGAACGCAGATTCTCGCGCAGATGTTCCAGTTTTTGCAATGCCACGCCCCAAGCATGGCATGTCTTTTCCTGAATGTCGAGCCTTGTCAGAGGTGACTGGTTACGGGCATTGCCCGAGAACGGACGCCGTTCGCCTGGAACACGGCATTGGCAATGGCAGGGGCAATTCCCATGATTGGCGTTTCGCCCGCGCCGGCCGACTCGATGTCGGGACGATCGAGCAATTGCACGTCGATCTTCGGCACATCATTAAAACGAGGCACGCGATAGCGGCGGAAGGTGGCGTTAAGCATCTTGCCGTCCTCGAACTCCATCCCTTCGCGCAAGGCCGGCCCCATGCCCATAATGATCGCACCCTCAATTTGGGACACCAGGTTGGAGGGATTCAGAATCGCGCCGCACTCGAAGGCCTCACACACCCGCCGAACCACAATCCTCTTCTCCTCCGGGACGATCTCCACTTCCGCGCAGGTGGCGAGATAGGACCCCTTTTCAGTGCCGCAGGCGAGTCCCACGCCATGGTTGGGTGTCTTGTTCTTGACGCATTCCTCCCAGCCAAAGGCCTTGGCTGCCGCCTGCAACACAGCCCGAAGCCGGTCGTTCTCCAAATGCGCCAGGCGGAACTGGAGCGGGTCCGCGCCGATGCTGGCCGCCAGTTCGTCCATGAAGCTTTCCCTGGCGAAATTGTTGGCCGTGGCGGCAAGGGCGCGATAGGAGCCCTGGCGCAGCGGCGGCTCCGAACCAACAAACCGGCAATGGCTCCGGCCCGTCCGATATGGCGTCTCAACCGCCGAACCGCCGGAGTTGATGTTGATGAAATACCAGGAAGTGATCGACCCGTTCTCGTCCAGGCTTGCCTCCGCCTCAATGACCGCCGCAGGCCGGAAATACGCCCACGTGAACTCCTCTTTTCGTGTCCAGCGCAATGAAACCGGGCGCTCAGCCGCCTGGGCCAGGCGCGCCGCCTCAACTCCGGCCTCCCCCGTATGCTTGCCGCCAAAGCCACTGCCGAAATCCGGCACAATGACCCGCACGCGAGCAGTGGGCAGGTGAAAGGCGCGGGCCAGTTCGGAGCGGCATCCGAATGGATTTTGGGTGCCCATCCAGACCGTCAGCTTGCCCCCTTCCCATTCCGCGACAGCGGCGCGGGGTTCGAGCGGCGCGTGCTGGGCGTAGGCGACCTGATAGCTCTGACGAAGGACTTTCTTTGCCTGAGTCAACTCGGAGGCAAACGGGTTCTCCGGCAATCCGCCTCGAACATGGGCTTTGAGGTAATCATAAAGCTCTTTGCTCGATGGCTGAGGGCTGGTCTCCCATCTGGCGGTCTTGGCGATGGCCTCCAGCGCCTGGCGCGCCAGAAAGCTGGTCGGGGCGGCGACGCCGGCGAACTGGTCGTCATGGACGGCAACAACGCCGTTCATGGCCTTGGCGGGACCGAGGTCGATGGACACCAGCTTCGCGCCAAAAGAGGGTGGCCGGAGAATCTTGCCATACAGCATGCCGGGCCGCGTCATGTCCGACGGATAGAGGTGTGTGCCCGTGACGATGTCCCTTCCATTAGGGCGGTGTGTCGGCACACCGAGCACCTTCCATTCCTTGACAGGCGTGAGCGCCACGTCCGAAGGGACGGATTGATCGAACTCCTTCGCGGCCTCGGGGCTCGCCGCAAGGTCGGCATAAGACAGGGTTCGGTGACTCGCCGGATGAATCGCGTTGCCCTTCCGCACCTCGATTGTATTGGGCTCGACACGCCATTGCCCGGCGGCAAATCGGGTCAGGAGGTCCCGCGCCGCCGCCGCCCCGCGGCGGACAGAAGGAATCGTCGAGGGCGTCGTCCGGCTCCCGGCGGTGATGCCGTCGTCGGGAACAAGCCCTGTATCGGCCATGACCAATTGGATGCTTTCAACCGGGACGCACAATTCTTCGGCGGCCGCCTGGCTGATCTCGGCTCGGGCGCCCTGGCCGCATTCGACCTTGCCGGTCAGTACCGTAATTCGGCCGTCTGTTCCCAGATGGACGCGCGCGCCGATAGCGCTTGCCCCCGCCGGGCCACGACGCCGTCCGCGCCGTTGCGCCGCCGCTGGAGCGGCGCTTACGGCAATGAGCAGCCCGGCTCCAAGCACCTGGACGAAGGAACGCCGGTTCAACCCGAAATCGTAGCCGACCCGCTCCATCGGCTCTTCGTAGAAATCATGCGAGGCGGGATTGTTCGTGGGAATGTCTGTCTTCATTGGATGAAATTCACGAAATCAGCAAAATCTTGAGTTTCTTTCTTCCGGTCGGAACTGCCTCACCGGCGCCATTCCTTGTCCGCCCGCAGGATCGCCTTGATCTCCTTGGGATAATTGCAGCACCGGCATAAATGCCACTGCATCCGGTTGCGGATATCCTGTTCGGTGGGCTTTTTCACTTCGGTGAGGAAGGCCACCGTTTCGAGGATCATGCCGGCGGTGCAATACCCGCACTGAAATGCATCCTCTGCCAAGAATGCTTTCTGGACGGGGTGCAATTCTCCTGCCGCGGCCAGGCCCTCGATGGTCAGGATCGATCTGCCCTCGACCACACCCACTTGGGTCAGGCAGGAGGGCGTGCTCTGGCCATCCACCAGGACCGTGCATCCCCGGCATTGGCCCTCCCCGCACCCGTATTTCGTGCCGGTCAGGTGCAGGTCCTCGCGCAGCACGTCCAGCAGAGGCCGATTGGGATCGGTGGTGACGGTTCGTGGTTGGCCGTTGACAGTGAAGCTAAGGGTCTTATCCATACGTCGGTTACGTTCGAATTCCGCCGTCCATTTGCAACGAGACTACTCGAAAGTCTTAGCACGCGAGCCCGGAAAAGAAAAGCCAATACGGGAATATTATCAGGACCGCCATTATAAGGGCTTGCATGATTGGGTGAGGCGTGTGAGAATGAAGGCGAACAACACCCGACAGGATTCTCTAGCTCTGTTGGACCTTTCAGGTCCTGCTGAGCATTTGACAGGAGCCCAAGCATGAGGAAGACCAAGCGTAACCGATACACAGGCGCCTTCAATGCCACCGTTGGACGGGAGGTTTTGCGACGCCTAAAAACGGTCGGGCATATTGTGGCGCATCCCTGCGCCCGGATTGTTCGCTCGAACCGAACCATAAAATCACTCAGATTATCAGCCTTAAACGGGTTTTTCCTCCTTCTGGCACTCCAGTGGGGGCCGGCAATCGGCCATGCCGCGGCTCTGCCGGTCTATTCGCTGGGGACGATTCCAGACCAGACCGTATGGGTGGACTCCCCTCGAAGTTTCCTGGTCAACTGGAATAACCAAACCAATGCCACCTTCGCCATGACGGCCAACCCACAGCCAAAGGGCGCCCTGACATTGGTGGCCACCAATGGAGCGAACTGGGCCTTCAGCTTTGCTCCGGCTCCAACCGACAAGACCCCTTTCACGGTTCATTTGTCAGCCACGGCCAGCGGCCAAGGCAATTCGCAGGATTTCGTACTCACCCCGCGCCCCGTGCTTCCCCCCGAGGCCACCGTTTTCGGAACGGACAAGAACACCCAGCCGGTGGCCATAGGGACTTACGGGATTACTGTCGTTGACCAGGAGACACCATTGGACGAGTCCCTCAACTACGCGTCTCAAAAACTCCATAACGTCCAAATCGTCGGCGAGACGGTGACCCTCCAGCCCGGAAACAGTAACGGGCTTTATGAAGCTTACTTCAACGGAGACCGTCGCGATATCCAATCGATGGAGATCATCGCCCAAAAGATTATCATCGGCGCTCCCGTACGTCTCAAAGAAACCGCCGTGACGTTGTGGGCCCAGGAATTGCGGTTTGAAAGCAACGGCGTGATTAAGACGACCCCCGAGGAAATGACCCAATCCGCCGGGGTCAACGGCAGCGGGGGATTGCCTGGGGTAGATGGACTTCCCGCGGGCAACATAACCCTCAATATCGGCAAGCTGACCACCGACAACACCAATGCTCCGGAAGTCCGCTTTGACTTGACCGGCGGGGGTGGTCAGCCGGGCGGACCGGGCGAACACGGCGTGGATGGTTCGAGCATTTCCACCACTTGGTCCAGCTTTAAACTCTGCGATTCGGGCATTTGCGACACCTATACCGCACCCTCCGGATCCTCCATCGTTTACTGGTACTACACGGTTGCCGGTGTGACGGCTTCCAAGGGAGGCACGGACGCATGGCCGGGAAACGGCACCAACGCCAAGCCTTCCGGCAAACCGGGCGAGGGAGGCGATGGGGGAACGTTGACCTCGAGCATCGACGTGGCGGGATACTACACCGACGGCGGGGGGGCCAGCGCCTCGCCCACCTATCCAACCAGTTACCCCTACGACCATTACGCCGGCGGGGCTCCCGGCCAACCCCAGGTGGCGAAGAAAGTTCATTTCTATTATGAGTTTCCATTGAGCGTGAAAGACTCCGTCTCCTCCCACACCAGCAGCGGAGGTTCGGATGCCGCCGTCGCCACGGCCAACACAGTGGCCGGGGCGGACGGCAGTTACGTCGTGACCAATTCCCCGCTCGCCTGGGTCAATCCCCTCTCCCTTCGCAAAGCCCTCGACCATGCCAAAGACGAATACCTCGGCAACCAACTCGATGACGCCCAATCCCGGCTGACAAACTACGTCTCCGTCCTGGCCAGGCTCAAGGCCAGCCCGCAATGGCTCAATCTGGACCCCACCAGCCAATTCGAACTGGGCCAGATCGATGACGAAGCCAAGATCCTTCTCCAGCGCCTGGCCGAAGGCCTGGACTACTATGGCAATCCCGCCGGCTGGGTCCCCATGCTCAGTTTCGAGGTCAACACCACGATCTACCAGAACGAGATCGACCGGGCCATGAACATGCTTTACCTCTCCTATTGGATCAAAAACAAGGCCCAGACCGAGCAGCAGAGGGTCGATGCCCTCTCGGCCGCAAGGGACCAACTCCGAGCCGAACTGACTCAGGCCCAATCCAATTACGATGACGCCGTGGCCCAAATCCCCATCCTTCACAACAAGGCCATCACCCTCCAGCACGACATCCAAACCGTTCAATTTAAACTCGAAGAGAAGGAAACCGAGCTCTCGCAGCAGACCGGCGACCCTTCCTGGGTCATGGGGCTTCGCCTGGGCTTGAAGCTTTCGGCCATGATGTGCCAGATGATCCCCGTCGATCAGCCCGCTTTAGGCGCGGTCGGCCAGGGCCTGCGCGTTGCGAGCGACTTCGATCCGAACAATCCGTGGGCCACCATTGAGGCGGCGCCGAGCATCGCCTCGACTTATCTGAGTTCGGACTTTGAATCCTCGGCGAGCGACGAGCAGCAGGCCAAGGATAACGTCGATCCCTCGCAAGTGGAAGCCAAAGGAACGTCTTATCTCGCCGGTCTCCAGACCGCTGCCACCGGCCTGGCCACTGGGGTGGAGGATATTCAAGGCTTTCTCCAAAAGCAGAAGTCCCCCAGCCCCGAAATGATGGCCCAACTCGAAAAGCTCGAGAGCGAATC
>JBJKSV010000133.1:0-4940 GCA_046703605.1 Limisphaerales bacterium | reverse complement strand
CGAGAGAGGCATCATGAACCTGGCGGTCTTCGGCAATGTGATTACGAGTTTTTCGTGGTTTGGGGTGAACATGCTGGGCATCGGATTGCACTCCTATGGTTGGATGGATGCGGCATTCAAATGGCTGATGTGGTTTGATGCCTCGCAGGTGGTCATTATCCTCATGGGCCTGCTACCGCTCAGGTACTGGCGCAGCTTCCGAACTCGCGCTCTCGCCGCCAAGAAGGCAGGCGCCCAAACGGCCGGCACGCCTCAACCGGCCGCGACATAGCACACGCGGGGAGCACGCGAGATTTGAGTTTGACACCGACCTGGGTGTCGGTATGGATACAGCATAAGCAGCGGCAATGGAGTTTGCCATTCCCTCAGAGGGAGAACCGCCTGAACGGGTTTCAGAGCTGATGACTCCTACCGGAACCGAACGTCGGTAGAAGTGATTATGCTCAACTATCTCCTGGTAGCGCTGGGCGGGGCGGCAGGAAGCGTCTCGCGTTTTTGGGCGTCGGGTTTCATCGCGAACCGCTACGGGGACACATTCCCGTGGGGCACTTTGTTTGTGAATGTCAGCGGCTCGTTTTTCATCGGGTTGTTTGCCACATTGACCGCGCCCGAAGGACGATGGCTGGTGGGTTCATCGGGTCGGAACCTTTTTATGACAGGCTTTTGCGGCGGTTACACGACGTTCTCTTCATTCAGCCTGCAGACCCTCAACCTCGCCCAGGACGGCGAGTGGCTATACGCCGGTGGCAACGCGGCGCTCAATCTGGTTTTGTGCCTTGTGGCCGTCTGGCTTGGCCATTGCCTTGCGGAGGTGTTGAACCCGGCGAAAGGACTCTAGAGATGCATCTTTCCCGGGAGGGTTACCGCTCGACCAAGAAGGGCGCCGCTTGACAGGCTGATGCCGCTGCGCCAGTCTGGCGCATGCCCGGCGAAATCCAATCGGCATTCCCCATCACCTGCGCGGGGAGGAATGCCAGTGGGCGGGCGAGAACGGATTTGGACCGGCTTATGACAGGCTGCAGAAATCGGAATCATTATGATGCAACGGAATTGTTCTTACGCTCGAAATCGCCTGTGTGCGGGTCTGCGGCAGCATCGAACCAAAGTGCTGCGCATGGGTTTTCGGGCGGTAGTGGTGCTGGCCGTCAGCGGGCTGGCATCAACCGCATGGGCGGGGCCCAGCCAGCTCTACAATGACGGAGATCCAACCGCGGCTGAGCAATACATGCTGCAACTGGTCAATCGCGCCCGGTCCAACCCGGCGGCCGAGGCGGCCCGATTCGGCATTGATCTGAACGAAGGACTTGACCCCGGCACGATCAGCACGGATCCGAAACCGCCGCTGGCCTCTAACCCGCACCTGATCCAATCCGCGCGCGCGCACTCGCTCTGGATGCTTGCCCAGGACCAATTCAGCCATTATGAGACCAACGCGGATCCGGGAGACCGAATGACGGCCGCCGGCTATGTCTTCAGCGGCGCCTGGACTTGGGGCGAGAACATCGCCTGGCGTGGGACAACGGGTCCGCCGCCGCCGGTGGCGCCGACCTTGGCCCAGGAGCACGAGGACCTCTTTGTCGATTCGGACGAACCCGGACGCGGCCATCGCATCAATCTCATGGACGCCGGGTTTCGCGAGGTGGGTATCGGAGCGGAGGCTGGCGTCTTTGGGGCCGATGGACAGAACTATAATAGCGTCATGACGACGCAGGACTTTGCCTCTTCCGGCGCCAATCCCGGCCCGTTCCTGGTTGGGGTTGTGTATCGGGACAGTGACAAGGACGGATTCTACACGGCAGGCGAGGGCAGTTCGGGAGTGACGATCATGCCCGACCGCGGAACCTACTATGCCGTAAGCTCGACCTCGGGCGGATACGCCATCCCGATTACAGGCCTGAGCGGCACGCTCGAAGTGACCTTCTCAGGCGGGGCTCTGACCGCGCCCGTCACGAAATCCGTAACATTAACCGGGGTCAACGTGGAATTGGACTTCGAACTGATTAAGGACACGGCCACGCCGCTGCAGTTTGTGCAAGGCTCGGCCAAGTACTCGACACAGGGGCAATTCGACGTGGATGTGCGCGGGCCGGCGGGCGCGCACGTAACGATTCATGCCTCCTCTGACCTCACAAACTCAGTGGTCGCGGGCAGCCTTACTCTGACTGGCGGAACCGGCCACTTCACTGACCATCCGGCGACGGGAACGGCACATCGGTTCTATTGGGCCACCAGCCCGTAAACCGACGCTCCCGCATCGAGGAGCTGAAACGGCGGGCCTTTTCCTGGAGACCCGCAACCAAGTTCTTCCGAGTAGCGTGGAGCTACCACCGGTAATAGCGGTAGGGATTGTCTCCCATGGGGAAATCCGTGCGATAATCCGGACAATAGAAGCCAAGGGTCTGAACGACGTCCGGCTTGGGACATAAAGACATCTGGAATGCGGCCCGGGGAGCCGTGTACTGATGGCCGGAGCGGTCGCCGTCCGGAGCCTCTGGGAGGCCCGGTTTGCCTTCAAATCCGCCGGGACCGAACCCATTGAAGAGGCGCACGGCGACAAAGTGTCTCCCGTCCGTAACGAGCTTGGCGGGCACCGTGTAGTTGCGAGGCACCTGCCGCCAATTGGCCGTCTCGATGCCGGTGTGTCCAACTTCGACACCGTCGAACCAGGCAATGTCAGAGCCGGCGATAACGCCGAGGGCGAGAGTCAGGTCCTTGCCCGCCACGCCCGGGCGCACGATCACTTCCTTGCGGAACACGGCCTCACCATCGTGGTGGGCGAAGAACGGAACCATCTGCGGCAGCGTGACGGACGTCCATCCTTGGGCCTGCACATCGTCTCCGACCAAGGGTTTCGCGGCGGGAGTGACTCCTGGGTCGGCGTGCGCCGCGGCCTGGTTTGGCGCGGGCGGCAGCTCAAGCGTGACCTTCATCTGCCAGGCGCCATCCAGGTCAAGCTTCCAGGTGTCGCAGGGATGAAATATCCGGCTGTCCACGGGGAAGGTGGCTCCGAGGTTAGACAGCAGTTGGGCGACGGCGCGGGTAGCTCGCCACCGTGTGTAATGGAAATAGGTCTTCTGGTCTGCGTGGAAGCAGGCGGGGTCCACTTGGCAGAAGATGGCCACTCCTTTGCCCACAGTTTTGCGGCCGAGGAGACCGTCCGCGGCGACCTCGACGCCACCACTTAGTATGAAGGGAGGCGTGTCGAGGTAGGTGCGCCAGCGAAGATCGGACGCGCTCAGGCCGCGGGCTTCGGGCCAATCGGGCACGGACAGCGAGCCGGCGAAATGGGCTGGCGCCCGCTTCAACTTGGCGCCCAAGGGCCCGTCCGCCTCCGCGCGCGGTAAGAAGAAGACCCTGCCGCCGTTCTCCAGATAGGTGTCGAGCGCCGCTGGGTCGAGCTTGGCGTCCGGGCCGATGAGCAGCAGCCCGGCCTTGGCGTCCAGTGTGGCCGAGCGCCGAAAACTCACGCCGATCTGGTCCAGCCACGCCGCGCCAGACTTGCCGCCGAGATAAACGGCTCTGTTCACCCGCGGCGACAGGGGGCAGTGCAGTGCATAATCGACCACGCGCTCGGCGGTGCGCCGTGCCGCCGGGTCCAACGAGTCATGATCCTCCAGGTCCAACGTGCAAAGGATGACGCGCCCTTTGCCGTAGTCCAATTCCATGAGCGGGGTGTAGGCCAGGTCAAACTCACATTCGAGCAAGGGGCGCCAACCGCTGCGGTGCGGTTTTTCGATGGCCGCGCTGGTGACGCCGCCGCGGTTGCCCCAATGCCAGCCGGCATAGGGCTGGCCGCCTTCGTTGCCCCTAAAGTAGTTTCCAATATATTCAGGATAAGCGGCGATCAATGTGCTGCTGCCTGTCCAGTCGCGCAGGTCATCGGCATCGATCCCCTGGATGACCGAAGAATTCATCGGAAAGACACGCCGGCTCACTTTGGGGCAGACGCGCCAGCCGAGGGCCTCGGTCATCCATTGCGGGTTCTGGGCGAACACCAGAACACGGCCTCCATCGCGTACGGAGGGTTCCAGGGTGGCCGCCAACGCCGGGTCGTCCTTTAGACCATTGCGTCCGACCACGACGAGCGGGGTCGGCGAGCGATCCCACGCGTGAGGCGTGTAGCCCAATTCTTTGAGCATCTTGCTGGTCAACCCTTCCGGATCGACAACCGCTATTTGGCCGCTGGCAGGCCGGTCCGCGCCAAAAACGCGAAACTCAAAGGAGTCGCGGTGTGTGTGTTGCCCGATCGTGGCTGCGAGCGTGATCTGGCCGTCGCCTTTGGCGCCGCTCGCCACCTCGGGCGGGGTCACCTGGAACGGAATCTTGCGAATCTCCGAAACGGCCAGGCTGCCATGCATCTCTCCTTGGCCGACTTGGTTGCCGTTGACGGCAGCAGACCAGGCAGCGGTAAACTGCTGCGGGCGGCGTGTGTCGTTGATAAGGACGATTTGTTTCTGAAAGGTCTGGCCACCGCTGAAATGGTGGTCCTTGGAGGTATAGGCGCCGGGGCGTCCGGCTAACCAAGCGAGCGTCGGGCCATTGACCTCTTTGAGTTGGTCCTGCATCCATGACCAGGTGCGCAGACCGCCCGACAAGCCGGCGGTGCGCCAACTGCGCCAGGTGTTGCGGCGAAAGAGGTTCTGGAGCTTGTGCATATCGGCAAAAGGGTCCAGTCGATCCTGGCTGCTGTTGTAGAGCATTCCGCCGCGGAACAAGTCGTGAAGGTATCGCCGGTACTTTGGTTCCTCGGCGGCGTAGGCGCCCTCGCCGAAATAGATGGCAGCGTATTCGGTCAGGAGCGGTTCGCTGGTGATGTTGCTGGTAAAACCATCGTGGCCGCGCCGGAAGGTGCAGCCCATCGGGGTGCCAAATTCGACCATGGCGACCGGCATGTCACCGTCTTTGGCCCAGGCGCTCAGCCAATCCTCGCGTTCCTGGAG
>JBJKSV010000132.1:0-5668 GCA_046703605.1 Limisphaerales bacterium | reverse complement strand
GGCGAGCCTGTCCAAAGCCAAGGCGGCGGTGCTCTCCACCGCGCTGGCGGTCCTGCCGGTCGCCTGGCAGTTCAAGGCGCATGAGCAGGCCGAGAAGCGAGCGCGGGTCATCGAAATCCAGCTTCTTGCCGCCCAGACACAGCATCAAACCTTGCAAGCCCAAATCGAGCAACTCAGAGCCAGCTCAAACAGCCTCAACGAATCAATCCTCCAGGCCAGCGCCGCCGCCGCCCAAAAGTTCGAGGCCTGGAAAGCCAGGATTCGAGCGGAACTTGCCTCCGCCGATTATCGTTGGCCCGAGGACTCGCCTTTCGTGCGCATCCCCAAATCGGTACTTAGCCACATCGGTGTCCCTGACTTCGCGGCCCGGCCGGGGGTGGTCCCACAACCGGCGCGCGAGTTGCTCGGCCTGGCTCCGCACGAACGGGAGGGAATGGAAGATGCTTTGCACGCTTACTTCGCCAATCTGGACAACCTGATCCATTCCGAGGCTTATCAGACCAACCGGGTTTCCCCTTTCTCCGTGCCGGCCTCCGCCCTGGCCAGTCATGCCTGGGTCGTACCTGCGCTGGGGGACGCCGCACAAACGAGCGTCGAGGAGCTGCAGGCCAGCCTCCAGAACATCCTGGGAGATCAACGCTGGGCCTTGGTGGCGAAAGAAATTGGCCACCATCGTACGGATCTGCGGCCCATGCGCAGCGTTTTGGATCTGGATGCCGCAGAACAATCCCAAAAGCTTGGCGCCTGGATTTACTCCAGACCAGACGGCAGACTCTTTGTCGGCTTCGGCTGGAGCGGTCGTTTCGGCGCGTTCAGCGACGGTCGAATCGCACTGGACCGCTTCCTCCCCGGAAGTACCGCCTCGCAGAGCAAGGACCCGCCCAATGGCTTCTACACCTACGCCGCCGGCCTGCCGCCGACCCTCTCCCAGAAGGCTATCGACTGGATTCAACAGCAGGCCCTCACCCGTCTTGGAAAGGAAGCCGGCCAATGAAACGACTCCTGCTCTCGCTGAGCATTTTCGCCGTGGGAATGGCCGCCTTTTGGCTGCTCCGAACCGCCACGACTCGCGCCCGCCGACAATATGCCGCCCGCTTCGAAACCTGGATGGCTCAGACCCAGGTTATCGCTCAGGCCCGAATGGAGCGTGAGACGATCGAGCAAAGCGTCAAGGAGTCCGAGCACGAACTCGGCACACTGCAAGCCTCCGGGGCCGGTCTCTCTCCCGATGATTGGTTCATCCCTCAGCCAGGGCAAACGTTGTCTCCCGACCAGAGCGAGAAACTCCTTGCCCGACTGGGATTCAATTGGAACACCACCGGCGACTACATAATCGTCAGCAAGAGCACGCTCCATGCCCTTTGGCCCAGCGGGATCCAGGACTCGAAGTTAAGTAACGTCGCCTGCGAGGTACTGGCTATCACGCCCGCTGAGCGCGCCTCCATCGACACCACGCTCCAGCGGTTGAGAGCGGAATACAATGCCTGGGCGGTAGCCCACGTGCAGCGTGAAGAACCCTCCGGCGATGTCGTCGCCAAATACTCGCTGCCCACCGACCCGGGCTTCTTCCAGAGTCTCAGCAACTCGTTTGCCGCCCAGGTCGTCGCCGCTTTGGGAAGCGAACGCGGCGATTTGCTCCTGCGATACTCCGGCTCGTGGATGCGTGATTACGGCATGAAGTTTTACGGCGGTCAGCCTACCCCCACGGTGATGACGGTAACTCGGTCAACCCGCGACGGAGGGGTTCGCATCGGCGTCGAGTTCGAGCAGGATCAAGGCACCCTACACATAGGGAAGCTCTCGCCATGGCAGCCTTTCCCACAGCCCTTTCAACCCGTTTTTCCTGGCGGCTGGACCGAGTTGGCGCAACGCGAGGGTTTCCAACTGCCCCGGGACTTCTCCCACCAACCCGCCGTAGAAAAATAGATGAAGCAGCGCGGCCTTGCCACAATCTCTCAGCCCCGGCAAGGGCTAAACCGGCCAGCCGACGTGCATTGGGGCAGCTCGAAGGCACCTAATCGGAGCCTGCACAGCTATATGCGCCGGGCCCCAGAGGCCAGTGCGGACGAGAGGCAACTGGGATATGACTGATGCAGATGCCAGGAAGGACCCTGCTTATGCGTTGGGCCTAAGGCACCAGCGAAGGACTACCACCTGAGTCCCCATTTTGTCCAAATGACAAAACCTGACCCCAATGCTGTCGCAACGCTCGGATGGCGCGATGTATATTTGCCCCTTCCCGCCCTCAACCCGTTATGGTATGTTATTAGTTATGAACACAGCCGTTGTGGATAGCCCGCAGACCTACCAGCAGAAGAGAGGAAAACCCATGCCGAGTGAGAACCACGCCATCGTGCAGTCAAACCTTAATGGCGAGTTCCTGAAGAATAAGGAATACCGCGTGATGAGCGAACTCTCCCTGGAACTTGACGGCCGCCCGCTTACGCCGGACCTGTGCGTGTATCCGCGCAAACCGGTCGATTTCCGGCATGATGTCGTGCGCCGGACCGACCCGCCTTTGGTGGTCGTGGAAATATGGTCTCCCAGCCAGGACTCGCAGGAAGTGATGGACAAAGTGGAGGCATACCTCCAAGCGGGCGTCAAGACCTGCTGGGTGGTCAACCCCCCTCAACGGACCGTCACCATCTACACGCCGGATGGCGGAATGAAGAGCTTCGTCGAGGGCCATGTGAAGGACCCCGTGACCGGAATCACGGCGGACTTGGACGCCGTCTTCTCATAGGACACCCGGGTTCCAGCCCCTCGGCGCCCATGCTCCCCCCGCGGTGTAACACGTTAGAGGATGGGATTGGGAGGCAGCCCCAGCGATGAGAATCGCTGAGGGTTTCGTGGTGGAGGTTGCCTGGAGCCGCAGGCCGGCGTTAGAGTGTGCAAAGATGTCTCCGCGTTTCACACCGCGTACTTGGGTCCTGGCCGGACTGCTGGCGCTGGTTGGGCTGACGGCGGCGCTCTTTCACCACCAGATTCGCCGAGCGATTGCCGTTCGACTCGTGCTCCGAGCCAGTAATCCCAGTGAAGCTCTTTTTGACCGTCTGGCCAGACAATCCGCTCAGCCCGCGCACTTTCTGAAGCGTTGCTGGGCGACGGGACGCGTAGCGCAACGGCGCCTGGTGGCGGAGTTCTTCAAGAAGAGCGCGTTGAAGAATGCACCGTGGTTCAGGCAAGCGGAGCCGCTGGTCGTGGCCGGGGCGAGGGATGCCGACATGTCCGTTCGTGAACTGGCCCTGGCAACCCTGCAGGCGCGGCATGACCCCCGGCTCTTTGCGAGCGCCCGGGAGCAACTCACCGATGTGGACCCCTTGGTTCGGTTGATGGGACTGGATTACCTGCGCCGCTGCGACCCGCATCAAGCCGTGCCTGTTGTCATACCTCTGCTCGATGACCCCGATCTCCGGGTGGTAACCAGCGCCGAGGGAGCCTTGACGCGTTGGTCGGGAATTGATTTCGGAGTGCGCACGCGGATGGCGATCCCACCGGAAGGCGGCGCCCATCCGGGCGAAATTATCCCCGCCGATGCGGCTATCATCAGCCAGGGGGTCCAGCGCCGCAAGGCCTGGTGGCAGCTTCACCGCAAGGATTACCCCGCCCCCGCCGCGCAGCAAGCACCCGCGATACCTGTCGAGCCTCAACGTTTGCCCACACCGGACTTTATACACCGTCCTGCTCGATCCGGATGGGTCGGTTGGCGGCCAGTACAATGGTGGCGAACTGCCGACGAATGTGATTTTGGACTCACAGGGCCGGGTCCGGCGCCGGTTTATCGGCAGGAGAAGTCTAAGGGTGCTGAAGGCGATGCTTGCGGCGGCGACGCAGGCCCACGAGTAGGGCTTGTTCGAAAAGCCGCTTTTCTGCAATTTATCGGCGACATGATCCTCCACTTTATCGAATTCCACCGGGTTTTGGATAAAGCGGCCGATGAAGAGGTGCGATAAAGTGGCTGCTGCGAGAGGCGCCCATTAAGGGAAGAGCGTCGCGATATTTGTGGCGCGGGAAACCAGCTTGCCTCCTTCAAAAAACCGGTGCGCGTCTCTGCCTTTCCACCGCCGCAACCGGTATAGCGCGGCAAAGGAAAAATCAGGCGCGGCCCCTCCCTGTCCTCCAACGACTTCGCCGCCCCGCCGCACGTTGTCCATCATCCAGGCCGGCAGACTCAAGTGATACGGATTGCGCTCCACCTCGCCCACGTGAAAGCTGGTGGCGGCAATCATATCGGCCACGTCCTCGATGCTCGCCTCGATCATCAGGTTCGGATCGGACATCGCACCCCAAAACTCGCTCTCGACCAGGTAACACTCAAACTCGGCCGGCATTTCCTTAAGAGCGTCCGTCACCAGAAAATGCGTTCCGATATGCGTGCTGTTCCAGTCCGCGGCATGCGGGCAAATCACAGCGTGCGGGCGATGCGTTTGCAGAATCGAGACAATACTCTGGACACACGCCGACCAATGGGCCGGGTCCTCTTGCCGGGTCTTCGGGTTGATCCGTTCCAGCCCGTTCGGCCCGGTCTGGGCCAATCCAAATCCAAGATAATTGCAGGCATCACGCAACTCGCGCAATCGTCCGGCCTGGCGCTCCTTCTTGCTGCCCAGCGTCACCGCCACATCGATGACATTCATCCGCGCCTCCCGCAGCAGGCGCAGGGCGATAGCCCCAGTTATGCATTCATCATCCGGATGCGGCGCAAAGAAAAGGGCCTTTGGGGCGTCCGGAGCGGTCTCGGGGCGCAGGGCGGGCGCTCCCCGGCCCAGCGGCAACGATTTGGCCTCTCGGACGAGGTTCGCAAAGTCTGAGACGAATTGCTTGTAGTTTGTCATATTATCTTGAATCTCGAACGCATTCCCACGCCCTGTACTCCAGTTGATCAATTCCTTAATCCACCGCTGGCAGGCTGGCCGCCGCTACCGCCTGTCCATGGCGCTTCTCTTTCTCATCCGGAATATGGAAGCCGATGCTCCCCGCCAATTCGGGAAACTCCTCTCCTAATACCTCCCGCGCCTGGGAAAGGATAATATCGCCTCCGGGCCCGGAGGTGACGCGGCCCAGGATCAGGACGTTCTCCAGATCGTAGAAGTCGGCAAAATGCGCAACGCCGTAGCCCAGATAGACGCCGATCGTTTGGTAGATTTTGCCCGCGCGAGCGTCGTCCTCCTCCATGAGATGCTGAACTTGCTTCAACTTTTCAGCCAGCGGCAAACCCGCCTCCGTTTCAATGCCCGCGGGAGCCAGCAACCGCCCGACGCATTGCTGCGAAAAATACTGCACGCCGCAGCCTCGGTCCCCGGACCATTCGTCGATGGGTCCGTCTGGACGGTAGTCCACAGGCACAAAGGCCAATTCGTTAAGCCAGGAGGTGATGTTTCCAGACGCATTGACATATCCTCCGGCGGTGCTGGTCCCCAGTGAAATCCCCAACACCCGGTTCCGGCCCAGGGACATCGAGCCGGCCAAAGCCGTGACTTCTCCGTCGTTAACGACTTCAAAGGGGACATTATTCCACGCCGCCTTTACCTCCATGAACAAGTCTTTGACCCGCTTTTCGAATACGGCCGCCGGCACCCCTCTAAACAGCGAAGCCACCTTCACCCGGTTATTCACATAGACCCCCGCCGCGCTCCCGCCAATCGCATCCACCCGCGGCAGGTGACCA
>JBJKSV010000131.1:0-3435 GCA_046703605.1 Limisphaerales bacterium | reverse complement strand
GTTTCAGGTCAGCCGGCTGGGCATCGGGCACTACACCATTGAGGGCTGGATTGATGCCTTCGAGTCGTGGCGTCAAGATACCCAAAAGAAGGTAAAGGCCAATCAAGACGTAGCGGTCGAGTTGCTGGCGGGCGCACGCCTCATCGAGGAAGCCGCCGCGCGCGCTGATCAAGCGGACCGGGTGCAACTGGAGCAGTGGGGGCAGGTGATTCGGAGCGCGGACAAGGCCACAATGCAGGAAATCATTCGCCTGGTCTTGAGCGATGAGGTCGCCCAGGTCGTGGCGCGGTATCCAGACCGCCGCTTTGCCTCCCGCTACGACCATGAATTGCCGTTTGTTGTGGATCCGCTCCTGGCCCGGTTCGGGGCGTGGTATGAGATGTTCCCGCGTTCCTGCTCGGAGCGGAAGGCCTGGCACGGCACCTTCCAGGACGTCGAGGCGCACCTGCCTCGAATTGCCCAGATGGGCTTCGACATCCTCTATTTCGCGCCCATTCATCCCATTGGACGGGCCTTTCGCAAAGGGAAAAACAACAGCACGATTTGCGAGCCGGGCGACCCGGGCAGTCCCTGGGCGATTGGCTCCGCCGAAGGGGGGCATAAATCGATCCATCCCGAGCTCGGGACGCTGGAGGATTTCAGGCGGTTGGTGGCGCACGCGCGCGACGAATACAAGTTGGAGATTGCGCTGGACCTGGCCTACCAATGCGCCCCAGATCATCCCTACGTCGGGGAGCACCCGGAATGGTTCAAGAAGCGCCCGGACGGCTCGATTCAATATGCCGAGAACCCGCCCAAGAAGTACCAGGACATCTACCCCATCAATTTCGAATGTGAGGATTGGGCCGGTCTCTGGCGCGAGTTGAAGAGCGTGGTGGATTTCTGGATCGAGCAGGGCGTGACCGTCTTTCGGGTCGATAATCCGCACACCAAGGCGCTCCGGTTTTGGGAATGGCTCATCGCCGAGGTCAAAGCGGCGCGGCCCGAGGTCATCTTCCTGGCCGAGGCCTTCACGCGGCCCAAATTGCTCTACCGTCTGGCCAAGCTGGGGTTTTCGCAATCCTACAATTATTTTCCCTGGCGCAACACGCGTCATGAGCTGACCACCTATCTCACCGAGCTGACCCAGCCGCCCGTCAGCGAGTTCTGCCGAGCCAATCTCTGGCCAAACACGCCTGACATTCTCACCCAATACCTTCAATACGGCGGCCCGCCCGCCTTCAAGGCGAGACTGATCCTGGCGGCGACGCTCGGAGCCAGTTACGGCATTTACGGACCGGCCTTTGAATTGTGCGTCAATCAGGCACGCGAGCCCGGCAGCGAAGAATACCTCGCCTCAGAGAAATACGAAATAAAGGGCTGGGACCTTAGCTCGTATCAAAACCTCAGCGATCTCGTCCAGCGGGTAAATCGAATTCGGCATGAGAACCCGGCCCTGCAACTGAACGAGGGCTTGCGCTTCCACCCTTCGGACAACGACCAATTCATTGCCTACTCGAAGCGCACGCCCGACCTGAGCAATCTCATCGTGACCGTGGTGAACCTGGATTCGCACTACACCCAGCGGGGATGGCTGGATTTTTCGCCCGCCGAATTGGGCATCGACCAGACCGAACAATACCAGATGCACGACCTGCTCACCGATGCCCGGTATTTGTGGCGCGGCTCGCACAACTACATCGAGCTGAATCCCGCCTTCATCCCCGCCCATATTTTCCGGGTCCGCCAGCGCGTGCGCACAGAACAGGACTTCGATTATTACTTATGAACATCCGCATCGGTTGCTTATGCCCACGGTAACCTCCTCCGGCGCCATCGGCGAGGGGGGACTGGAACACGACCCCTTCTGGTACAAGACTGGCGTGATTTACGAGGTGCATATTCGCGCCTTCAGCGACAGCGACGGCAATGGCATCGGCGATTTCCAGGGGCTTACCAGCAAGCTTGATTATCTCAAGGACCTCGGCATCACCGCCCTTTGGCTCCTGCCTTTCTATCCGTCTCCGCTCAAAGACGACGGCTACGACATCTCCGATTATTTCAACGTCCACCCGCGCTACGGCACGCTCGCCGATTTCAAGGTCTTCCTGCGTGAGGCTCATCGCCGCGGCCTGCGCGTCATCACCGAGTTGGTCATCAATCATACCTCCGACCAGCACCCCTGGTTCCAGCGCGCTCGCCGCGCCCCTCGCGCCAGCCGTTGGCGCGATTACTACGTCTGGAGCGAGTCCCCCGACCAATATTCCGATGCCCGCATCATCTTCAAAGACATCGAGGTTTCCAATTGGACGTGGGACCACCTCGCCGGCGCCTACTATTGGCATCGCTTCTTCTCTCATCAACCCGACCTCAACTTCGACAACCCGGAGGTCCGAGCCGAGGTCATGCGAGTGCTCGACTTCTGGTTCGACCTCGGCGTGGACGGGCTGCGGTTGGACGCGGTGCCCTATCTCTTCGAGCGCGAGGGCACGACCTGTGAGAACCTGCCTGAAACACACAGCTTCCTCAAGCAACTCCGAGAGCACGTCGATGCAAAATACATGGACCGAATGCTCCTGGCTGAGGCCAACCAATGGCCCGAAGAGGCGGTGGCCTATTTCGGCCAGGGCCGGGGCGACGAGTGCCACATGGCCTTTCATTTTCCCCTCATGCCCCGGCTCTTCATGGCCCTGCGCATGGAGGACAGTACTCCGATCATTGATATCCTCCAGCAGACGCCTCCCATTCCCGAGACGTCTCAATGGGCACTGTTCCTGCGCAACCACGACGAGCTGACCCTCGAAATGGTCACGGATGAGGAACGCGACTACATGTACCGCATGTACGCCAGCATTCACCAGGCCCGGCTCAACCTCGGCATCCGCCGCCGCCTGGCCCCCTTGCTGGGCAACGACCGTAACCGCATCGAGTTGCTCACCGCCTTGCTCTGTTCCCTGCCCGGCACCCCCGTCCTCTATTACGGCGACGAAATCGGCATGGGTGACAATTACCACCTTGGAGATCGCAACGGCGTCCGCACCCCTATGCAGTGGAGTTCGGACAAGAACGCCGGCTTCTCCCGCGCCAACCCCCAGAGCCTTTACCTGCCCATCATCTACGACCCCGAATATCATTATGAGGCCGTCAATGTCGAGGCGCAGTTGGCTAACCCCCATTCCCTGCTCTGGTGGATGAGACGTCTCCTGGCCCTGCGCAAGAAATGGCGCGCCATGGGCGAGGGCAAGTGCGAGTTCCTTCAGCCCGAAAACCGCAAAATCCTCAGTTATATTCTGCGGCACGAGGACGAAACCCTCCTGGTGGCAGCGAACCTCTCACGCTTTGTTCAGGTCGTTGAACTGGATCTGAGCGCCTTCAAGCAGACGAGGCCCATCGAGTTGTTCGGTCGGAACGAATTCCCCGTTATCACCGAACAACCTTATCTTCTGACCCTGGGAC
>JBJKSV010000130.1:0-9998 GCA_046703605.1 Limisphaerales bacterium | reverse complement strand
CGCCTTGCAGCATCCGAACATTGTCGCCGTTCACGACGTCGGCGAGCACGAGGGCCAGCCCTTTTTCTCGATGGATTATGTGGAAGGCCGCACCTTGGCCGAGCTGGTGCGAGACCAGCCGCTGCCCCCCCGGCGCGCCGCGGCCTACCTCAAAACCATCGCCGAGGCGGTGCAGTATGCTCACCAGCAAGGCATTCTGCATCGCGACCTCAAGCCTTCCAACATCCTCATCGACACGGCCGACCAGCCGCGCATCACCGATTTTGGCCTGGCCAGGCGCCTGCGCGGGGACTCGGACCTGACGCTCACGGGACAGGTGCTGGGCTCGCCCAACTTTATCTCGCCGGAGCAAGCCGAGGGCCGGTCCGAGGCTGTCGCCCCGGCCAGCGACGTGTATTCTTTGGGCGCGCTGCTCTATCACCTGCTCACACGCCAGCCGCCCTTCCAGGCCGACACGCTGACGACCTTGTTGCGGCAGGTGATTGAGGCCGAGCCCGTGCCGCCGCGGCTGTTCAATCCCAGCATTCCCCAGGACCTGGAGACCGTGTGCCTCAAGTGCCTGGAGAAGGAGCCCGCTCGCCGATACCCCAGCGCGCGAGCCCTCGCCGAGGATCTCGGCCGATTCCTGCGCGGCGAACCGATCCTGGCCCGGCCCTTGGGTTCCACCGCCAAAGCCTGGAAATGGTGCCGGCGTCAACCGGTTCGAGCCGGGCTGATCGCCGGGCTCGCGGTCGCGGTAATCATCGGAGTCGCTGGAATTTCCTGGCAATGGCGCCGGGCGGAGCGGGAACGGTCGGCAGCGCTCGCCAATGCAGCCCTCGTGTTGCGCCAAGCCTACGTAAGCGAAAACAACCTGGATCAACGCTCCCTCGAGGAGGGCGACCTGGGCCAAGCGCAGCGATTGCTCGACAAGTACAGGCCAAAGCCAAGAGCAGAAAACAAAAAGGAGAAAGTAAAAACCGATCTGCGCGGCTGGGAGTGGCGCTATCTTTGGGGCCTGGCCCGCAGCGACGAAGAATCCTTGCTCACGCACCAGAACGCCCGCTTGCTCAACCTTGGCCTGGCGCCAGATGGCCGGCTGCTCGCATTGCGCGAGGAAGGCGGCAACATCCAGCTTTGGGACCTTGTGTCGCGGCAATCCATTGGCCTGTTCACGAACTGGGGGAATCCGCGTGCTATGGCCTTTTCGCCGGACGGTGAACAGTTCGCCTTCGGTACCCGGGATGCCAGCGGCAGACCTGTGATCAGCCTCTGGCGGCGTTCCGCTTCACAAATCATCCGCAACTTCCTGCAAGCAAATGACGTCACCGCGCTGGCTTTTTCGCCCGACGGAGCATGGCTGGCCACCTACCAAATGGAGTCACTGCCGAAGTCAGAGCCTCGGATGCGACTCTTGGAACTGCCCACGGGCAAGCTGGTCAAGGAGTTCCCCGCTTCCCAGGCTATCAACTCCAACATGCGCATCCCGCTCTTTTCGCCAGATGGAAAGACGCTGGCTTTGGGCGAGATGACGGGTGAAATCCGACTCCTGGAACTAGCGACGGATCGCATGCGCATAATCCCTCCTCCCAGGGAAGGCAACGGCGTCAACGCCCTGGCCTTCTCACCCGATGGCCGCCTCCTGGCCTCCGGCTACGGCTTCTCCGATAGCCCCATTCGTCTTTGGGACGTGCTCACCACCAACCTGGTGGCCACGCTCGAAGGACACCGCAGTTACGTAAACAAGGTCGTGTTTTCACCCGATGGCCAAACGCTCTACTCCGCCAGCGCGGACCAATCCATCCGGATTTGGGACCTCCGGCGGAAAAAACAGGCTGGTCGTCTGCAAGGGCATACCGGCGAGGTGACCGGGCTGGCGCTCTGCCCTCGGAACGGGACCCTGATCAGTTGTGCCAATGACGGAACCGTTCGAATTTGGAATCCCCGCCGCCCGCCTCGAGAGCCCCACGCTACTCTCCCGGCGCTGGTAGGCATCTTCGGAGCGGAGTTCACCGCCGATAGCCGGCGGCTCATCACGGCCTGTCTTACCAACCCCGTTACGATTTGGGATGTGACGACAGCCACGGCCATGGCTCAGATACCCGCCTTGGGCGCCAGTAACCTGAGTCTTGCCCTCTCTCCGGACGGGCGTCTGGTGGCCGTCGGCGGCGCGGATGGCACCGTCAAGGTCGCCGACCTGGAAACCCGATTCCTGGTAAGCGAGTGGCACGCCCATCGCATCCCGGCAATGGGAGTGGCTTTCGTGGCAGGGGGCAAGAGGCTCTACTCGGCCGGGTGGATTGTCCACCAACACTTCGACCCCAAACTGTGGGACACCGCTACCTGGCGGGAGATACCTTGTGTGCTTGCGGGTTCGGGACCCGTTTACGGAAGCGCGTTGTCGCGAGACCACCGCTTGCTCGCGGTGTCCATCGGGGCGGAGCCCATCAGAATTTGGGATACTGTCTCCGACCGGCTGGAAGTCTTGCCAGATTCCAAATGGGCCATGGGTCTGGCCTTCTCCCCGGACAACCGCCTGCTTGTCGCGGCGTACGGTTCGCGTGTTCGGATCTGGGACCTGGTTTCGAGGCGCGAACTGGCCCCGCTCGATCAACCGCTCAACGCGGTCGGCTCAACCGCCTTCTCACCTGACGGCAAACGCCTGGTCACCGGCCACTCCACCAGCGGCGACATACAGCCCGCCCTTCGCGGTTGGGACTACGAGGTGGGACGGGACCTTTTGAGCCTGCATGGACAAGGCGCCTGGACCGGTCGAACGGTCTTCTCCCCCGACGGGAATGCAGTGCTGACGCTGAGTTATTACGGCGTGGCGGATCTCTGGCGCGCGCCTTCCTGGGCGGAACTCGAGGCGGCCGAGAACGGAAAGGAGATTCCATGAATACGCACCAAAGGCAACCAAGGGAACCAAGGAAGCCGATCGCGGTCGGCAATCTTCCTTCGTTATCTTCCTTTGCTTCTGTTAAACCCGGTTTCACACTCCTCGAGTTGCTGGTCGTGATCGCGATCATTGCTATTCTGGCCAGCCTGCTGTTGCCGGCGCTCAACCGGGCGAAAGTCAAGGCCCAGGGCATTCAGTGCCAAAACAACCTCCGACAGCTCACCCTGGCCTGGCGGACTTACGCCGAAGACACCAACGACCGGCTGCCTTATACTCACAACTGCGGCACCCATGGCGGCGCCAATTCGCCCTATGTTTGGGTCGATGGGTGGCTGGACTTGACCTCTCCAACCAAGCGGGACAACTGGGACATCGAAAAAGATCTGAAACGGAGCCCCTTGTGGCAGCGGGGCGGCAGCGCACCTGGCATTTGGCGGTGTCCTTCCGATAGGAGCACGGGAATCAACTTACAGGGCCAGGCGGTGTCGCGCGTGCGCAGCTTCAGCATCAATCCGGTCTTGGGCGGCCCCTCGGGCCGGAATTGCGGCGGGGTGCCGTGGCTGGATTTCGTTGGGTTCGTGGGATGTTTTAAATTGGGTGAGATCCTGTATCCCGGGCCTGCGCGGACCTTCGTGTTTTTGGATGAACGAACCGAGACGCTCAGCGAGGGCGCCTTTTACCTGTCCATGGACCGCTCCCCCACCACATTTTACGATTATCCGGGCTGCGCTCATAGCGGCGCGGCCAGTCTCTCGTTTGCCGACGGCCACACCGAGCAGAAGAAATGGCTGGATCCGCGAACCAGGCCCGCGCGTCTGACCCCGGTGGGGTCCGGTTATCCACCCGGAGTGCCCTCCCCCAACAACCGGGATATGCTTTGGCTCCAGGAGCGATGCACGCGCCGGCCTCAATAGCCCGGTTGCTGGCGGCTTGGGACAGCTTCGTCCAATCCTCCACCCGCTGGGTAAGGCCGGCAAACCGGCGCCCGCTCAGGTGTGACCGGGTGTAGGCGAACACGAGAACAGCGTCCAGCAAGGCCTATGCGCCGCGAGTTTTCGGAACTGGCCGTGGCGCGGCGCGACTTTGTCGAGAAGAGCAGAAGGATCATCGGTCACAATTCTTCCCCATTGCCTCTGTACATGATGCAGGCCGCTTTGCAGCCGCGCCGGGTAATGCCGCTCGGCGCGACCGCTGATGGCCGATGAATTATGAATACATCGCTAACCCGGAAGCAACCGCTCACAGGCAGGAACTTCTCCACCCGGCTTCCAGACCCTTGGCGCTGGAAGTTTCGGCCCGCCAAACCCCTTATGGGCCTGCTGCCTGGCCTTATCCTGGCTAGCGGCAGTACGCGGGGCGCCGTCCTCTACGTCTGGCAGGAGAGCCCGAGTCCGGGACCGCCTTATAGCAACTGGGCCAGCGCCGCTCACGTCATCCAGGAAGCGGTGGATGCCGCCCGCCCGGCGGACGAAATCGTGGTCACCAACGGGCTCTACGCCACGGGCGGACGCACAGTCGGAACCAACCTGTTGGTCAACCGGGTGGCGGTGAACAAGCCAGTGACCGTGCGGAGCGTCAACGGACCGCAGTTCACGATCATCCAAGGCTGCCAAGTGCCTGGCAGTACCAACGGCGACGGGCCGATCCGATGCGCGTACCTGGCCGACGGGGCAGTGCTGGCGGGCTTTACCTTGACGAATGGCGCGACGCTAACCTCCGGCGATTGGTCCAACCGCGGCCGGCAAGGCGGCGGGGTGCGGTGCGAAGGGCTGAGCGCGGTGGTGTCCAACTGCGTGCTTAAGGGCAATTCAGCCTTCTGGGCCGGCGGTGGGGCCTACGGGGGCACGCTGAACAACTGCGTGCTCACGGGCAACTCGGCGGTCTGGTGGGGAGGGGGCGGGGCCTTTGGGAGCATCCTAAACAACTGCACGCTCACCGCCAATTCAGTGGGTATCGAGGGCGCCGGTGGCGGGGCCTGCGATTGCACACTGAACAACTGCACGCTCGTGGGCAATTTCCCTGGGGCGTGGGATTGCACGCTGAACAATTGCATCGTCTATTACAATACCGGCCGCCTGTTCGGTGACGACCTCAACTACTATGCCTGCACCTTCAACCATTGCTGCACGACACCTCTGCCCACCAGCGGCGTCGGTAACATCACCAACGCGCCCTTGTTCTTGGATTACGCCAGCGGCAACCTGCGCCTGCAATCCAACTCCCCCTGCATCAACGCCGGGAACAACTCATATCTCACCGATTCGGACTTCATCAACCTCTTTGACTTGGACGGCAACCCGCGCTTGGTTGGCGCCACGGTGGATATCGGCGCGTACGAGTTCCCGGGCTCGGCAACGGGCCCCTTGACCGTGGTTATCGAAGCTTCCTACACGAACGTGGTCGTAGGATATGCGGTAGATCTGACAGGTGCGATTGACGGGTGGCTAGGGTCTTGCGTCTGGGACTGTGGTGACGGGACAACGCTGAGCAACCAGATGAACGCAAGTCACGCTTGGATTGCACCAGGGGACTACCCGGTAGCGCTGCGAGCTTACAATGACAGCAATCCAGGAGGGGTGAGCGCAACGCTGGCCATTCATGTGGCGACCCAACCCGTCCATTACGTCGCTGCTGCCAATCCCAACCCGATAACACCTTACACCTCTTGGGCAACAGCGGCGACGAACATTCAAGATGCGGTGGATGCAGCGGACGTGGCTTCCTGCCCAATGGGCTCGGAGGTGTTGGTACTTGTGACTAACGGAATCTATGCCACCGGTGGACGCGCTGTGGACGGGACGATGACGAACCGTGTGGTGTTGGACAAGCCGATCACCGTGCGGAGCGTCAACGGACCGCAATTTACATTCATTGAAGGCTACCGGGTCCCTGGAGCCGCGAACGGCTGCGGTGACGGCGCGGTCCGATGTGCTTACTTGGGGGGCTCAGCCACATTGTCCGGGTTTGCGCTGACGAATGGCGCCACGCGCAGCGCGGGAGAGCCATGGCACGAGCAGACCGGCGGCGGAGTGTGGTGCGCGTCAGGAACCGCAATTGTCACCAATTGTGTGCTGGCCGGGAACTCCGCTTCGGATTACGGCGGGGGCGCGGCGTATGTCACTCTGAACAACTGCACACTCACTGCCAATTTTGCCGGATCATGCGGCGGCGGGGCTTGGGCTTGTACCCTGAACAATTGCACTCTATTTCGGAATAGAGCCACTGAGGGAGGCGGGGCCGACGTGGGCACACTGAACAACTGCACACTGATCTCCAATTACGCGGCTCAAGACGGTGGAGGAGCAAGGGACGTGGATTCCATGAACAGTTGCACGATTGCTGGCAATGCAGCGGGCAACGAGGGCGGAGGCGTCTGGCGTGGCTCACTAAACAACTGCATCGTCTATTCCAACTCCGCCCCGAGATGGCCGAATTACAGATTGGCGGTTCAGTACGGCACAATTGTGAATTACTGCTGCACGACACCCCTCCCCACCAACGGCATCGGTAACACTGCCAATGCGCCGCTGTTCGTAGATTTCGCCGGCGGCAACCTGCGCCTGCAATCCAACTCCCCGTGCATCAATGCGGGGAACAACTCCTGCCTCAGCAGTTACTTGTACCTCACTGATTCTTACTTCACTAACTGCTTCGATCTAAACGGCAACCCACGTATTGTCAATGGCACCGTCGATATCGGCGCCTACGAATACCAAGGGCCTGGCTCGACGATCTCTTACGCCTGGCTCCAGCAATACGGTCTGCCCACCGACGGGTCGGTGGACTTGGCGGACAGGGACGGCGATGGCTTGAACACCTGGCAGGAATGGCTTTGCCAGACCTGCCCCACGAATGCCCTCTCGGCCTTGCGGCTGCTTCCGCCCCTCCTGGCGGATGGCGACATCACCTTGCGATGGGAAAGCATCGCCGGGGTGAACTATTTTCTCGACCGATGCACCAACATGGCTGGGATTCCCTGCTTTACGCGTCTGGCAACCGGCCTCGCTGGGGAAACGGGCGTAACGACTTTCACCGACACTAACGCGGTTGGAACCGGCGGGCGTTTTTACCGAATCGGCGTCAGCCGGTAGCCCCGGTCGCTTTCCTGCTATTTCCAGTCACAGATTCCGCGGATTCCCTCTTTATCCATTAGAGCACCCGCACCGGCCGACACCTTGGGTTGAGGCCCAGCGCCAAAAAGTGCTGATGTGCAGTTGAGGCAGCCTGGCAACTCGGTTAGCCGGGCAACCTCTGGCTGGCAGCCCGCGGTACCGGTGGCGCAAGGCGCGGCGTGCTGGATAACAATAAGATAAACCCGAGGTTCACACGAACCTCATATCAGAGAAAGGTACATAAGTTATGATCAATCGAAAACGCATAATCGTGACCACGCTGGGCACGGCGGCGGCCATCGCCCTTGTGCTCACTCAAACGGCCGAATCGCATCGCCAATACCGACTCGGCGGCAACTGGATCGGGGGCAGTGGGGGAAACCTCTGGACTGCTTTGCATACCCCGCTCGACCCGGAGGCGCGCACCGACGCCAGCCGGGTACACTTCGTCACCTATAACGCCGATTTCGCCGCAGTCTTGTCCACATTCGGCGCGGACAGCTTGAGCGACGCCGTAGGCCAGGGGGAGATGATCAGCCGCGATACCTGCAAATGGACGCTTATGAGCTACGCGCTGAAACAAGGCAACCCGCCGTTGATTCAGGCCATAGGGGTGGGCCAAGGCACATGGCAATTCATTTCCCCTGACAGTGCGGTCGTACACTACACCAATTACATGTACCTGCCCACGGCTGACGCGGACGGCGATGGCTTTCCCGATGCGGGCAGCACGCCGGTGGCGGCATTTCCTGTCGTTGACACCGCCCAGCGCGTCGTCCCGCCCGCCGGTATCCGCTGAGTAGTGGCTGAGCAAGTGAAAGGGGGGCGCCAATCGCCCGGCGCCCCCACAGCTCCCGGTGCGTGTGAGGGTGTAACAGTTCTTCCGGAGAAGGGGTCCAGCCATAGAAAGGTTCATTATTCATCCTCAATTGGCCGACGGGAATCAACGAAATGCCGTCCTCCCAAGAATTGCCCGGCAATGGAGGCAACTGGACCCGCCCAAGGCCAAGGCCTGGCTGGAAACGACCTCGTTCCCAGACGCTCAAAAACAGCAGTCGCTCCGGGCTATTGCTCCACAATTACCACCGCCATGACCACGGCTTCATCCTCACTTGCGCTTGTGGAGCAGGAGTTTGTTGCCGTCGGGGTCGCACACAATGGCAAAACGGCAGACGGGGCTCTCGGTCACGTCCATGGCAACCGGCACGCCCCTGGACTTTAGGCGCGTGATTTCCGCGTCCAGGTCATCCACTTCGAATGCGGCGCAGGTGCCTTCGGTGGACGGCCTCCAAACGTCCCCGTAGCATCCGATCCCGAACGTGCTCGCCCCCACGTCGTATTCCACCCAATTGCCGCCGGCCGATTCCATCGTGGGCTTGAGTCCGAGCAAGCCCTCGTAAAAGGCGCGAGCGCGTTTGATGTCAGTAACCGGCGTGCCGGTAAATGCGATTTCAGTGATCATGTCTTCCTCTCTGGTCTGGGTTCAGCGTTTCGAGCGGGGCCCCATGCGAGGCCGCCGCTCAAATCAATATACTTCGCACAAACCAGACGAAGCCGCAACAACGCGTCCGCCGTAGCGGCAATTTGAACACCTCGCGTTTGGCCTCCGGCCGCCGGCCCGATCACGCTGGTTTCTTCACCCCACCGGGCGCATCCCGGCAGGACCCCGGAGTCTTGACACTCTGCCTTTCATTAACACCGTCGGCTTTAGCCCGGTGAACTGCCCGGCGCGTTGGAACAGAACAACTGTTTCAACAGTTTGCCGCCCAGACCTGCTCGACCCGCCAGCGATTCGGGGTCCCGGCGGGATGCCCCCACCCCGCCCTGCAAGGACTCCGCCTCTTCGGTCTGTAAAGTTCTTCATGCAATAAGCACAATCAGATCTGGCGAAACCTTAACGAAACGCCAAGCGCGACGACCGTTGGCGTCAGGGCGTGTTAAGCCGCATCACTTCTTTAGCGAGTCCAGGTACTTCTGATATTCCTGCTGCTGGCTCTCCCATGTGTCCAGAATCCTCTCGTATCGGTCTGCGTCAACTTGTTGTCTTTTCAAATACTCTGCCTCCCTCTTTATGATCCGCGCCTGCTCGTCCCACAGCACCGAAGCCCCCACGGTCCCGCTTCAGGTTGCTCGCTCGGCGCAGGCCGCTGCGCGGGCACGCGCCCACCCAGGGATCACAGGCCGAGACGCAGAGAAGGGGAGGGCACGACCGGGCATTGAAGGGCGGACAGCGGTTATCACGTGGGCGAGAGACCTAAGCCAACCGAGGTGCGGACCTCAGTCACCAACCATGGCCGCAAGTGCTGGAGGGAAACCGAAATCAAACAATCCCGACATGGAGGGAACGCCGACAACTCATACGAACAAACCAAGACTACTTTCACGCTGGCAATCTTACCGGCCGAGATCCGATTGGCAAGCGATTTGTTCAACAACCGTATTCCTCAATGACGCGCCAGCCGCTCGCACCCTGGGCGTAAGACAGAAATCTTCGCGGCGTAGCGCAGGACCGACGGCTTCACAACAATTCCTTTGTCCCCATTCCTTTGTCCGTTCCGCCTCTTAATCCGCAGGCAATGTGCCCGCCGGTGCTCGGCTGGCCCTGACCGCATCTCGAATCATGACAATGACGCCTTGGACCACCCAGCCGATCGCAAGTGCGGGCACCGAGAACTCAACTGCGAAAAAGAGAATCCGGGATGCCGCACATCGGATGCTGGCTGTTCGATGTTCGTCGTTGGCTGCTTGGTGCATCATCCCCCATCCATCATCCCTCCCGCTCGGCAACCGATGTCGTCTTGCTCCCAGTGTCACTCAATGGCAGCCAATATCGCTCAATGTCACCTTTGGACAATTCAAACCGACGCCCCTCGATGCTCTCTTTGCACTCGGTCCCGCCAGCGCCGGAGGGGGGCTGACGGGATGCGCTCAGCGGATGCACAATTCGCTTTACAACTGAGGCGATTTCTGTTTGAATAGCGCCATTAATCCGGGCGGTGGCCTGGATG
>JBJKSV010000129.1:0-5938 GCA_046703605.1 Limisphaerales bacterium | reverse complement strand
TGTATGGGGCGCTTGAGGCCGAGCCGAGGAGATTTGTGCCGGCATAGAAATCGACCTTGCTGACAGTGTCATCACTGTCGCTGGCGGTTGCAGTCAAGGTGATTTGGGCGGGAGCGGTAAACAAGGTATGGTCAGCCGGGCCGGTTAGGCCCACCGTGGGTGGGATGTTCTGTTCGACGGCGATGGGCGCCAGCGAATTGAAGAAGTAATCGACCAAGGCGGTGAATGGGGGCGGATTCCCGTTGCCGGTGCCGTCGTAATTACCCGCCAGCAGGCCGACTTCGGTGAGCGGCAGCATTTGGACAAAAGTGGACTGAACGGTCCACACGGCACCATTCGGGGAGGTGCTGAAAGTCCAGCGGTCACCTATGCGCCTGACCCGGACGAAAACGGTTCCCGTGTTGCCCAAGACAGGAGGTGGGACATCCGAGATGGCTGTGTTTGCCACGACTGTGCCGCCACCATTGATAATGGCGCCGACGAATGCCTTGAGCGCGCCGGAGCCGTCGTACAGGACATCGAAACGGATGTAGTCACCGAAATCGTCCTGAGCAATCAAGCCCTCCCATTGGTTGGCGGTGTTGGGAAGAGTGTCGAACTTGGCCTCGATCTGGAGGTTGGTGTCGGCGACGGGCTGGATCACCGTCAGGGCCTCATTGTCGACCCAGGCGTCATGGTTGACACCGCCGGCAACTGCCATTTGCAGGTGGCCGGCGCTAGAGCCCGTCTTAACGATCTGAACGGTGCCATCTCCCATCGGGTTGACCACCGTCCATAAGGCGGTGTCCAGGGTGGACGCGCTGAAATCATCGGATACCGGCAGAGTCCCGGGTCCCTGCACAAGGAGCGTAACGGGGCTGGAGGTGGATGTGACACCGCCGTTGTCAGTGGCCGCTGCCGTCAACGCATACACGCCGGGGCCGGGGTTGTTCCAGGTGAAGCTGTACGGGCTGCTTGTCGCGGTGCCGAGAGGCACGCCGTTGGCATAGAACTGGACATTCGCAACCGAGCCATCCGGGTCCGAGGCGGCAGCGGTCAGGAGGACATTGGTGGGCGCGACCAGGACAGCCCCATCCGCGGGCGTGCTCAGGGTGACTGTGGGAGGCGCATCCTGACCATCCTCCTTGAGGATAGGTGAAGCGTCATTGAAAAAATAATCCAGCACGGACGTCCAGCCGTTGCCGGTGTCGCCGGCGAACACACCCACTTGAGCAACCGTCCAGGGCTGCTGGACGGGTTGGTAAATCGTCTCCCAAGTCACATTGTCCGGAGAGACCGAGAAAGTCCACTGGTCACCCTGTCGTTGAAGCCGCAGATACGCTGTCCCGTTGTTGCTCCCATCGGAGGGAATGGCAAGGCTGGAGATCGGGACCAGCCAGGCGCCGCCCGCCAGTGTGTTCCCGTTTCCATTCTGGATGATCAGCATGAAGGCGCCTATGGTGCCGCCTTGCACCTGGATGCAGAAGCGCAGGAAGTTGGTCCCGGTGGGATCCTTCACCAGGAACCCCTCCTCCTGGTTTTCGAGGGCGGGAATCGTCTCGAACTTGGCGGTGACCTCGAAGTCCTGGTCTGGCGCTGGCTGCATGATTTGGGCCGAGAGGTTGTTGACCCAGGCGTCGTGGCCGTTGGCGCTGTCGGGCAGCGCAATGTCCAGCACCACGTCCGGACTGCCGAATCCGGCAATAGATTCCTGGGTGTCGCCCGCAGGGTTAAGCCAGGTCCAAAGAGAAGTGTTGAGACTGGCTCGATCAAAATCGTCGGAGACGATCTGCCCATTTGCCAGGGGGGCGAAACAGGCGGCGACCAGCCCCAGGGAGAGGAATCGTGAAAGCTGGAGAGTTTTCATATGCTCGGTTCAATGTCCAAATTGCTGTTTATGTGACGGGAACTTTAAATGAAGTTATAGGGAAAAGTATTTAGCGGGGGTGGAAAATCTTTTCGCCGCCATGGAAAGGCCCTTTTTCCAGCACCCGGCCAGCCAACCGAGCGCCAATGCGAACCAATCCACACCGGCCCACAGCCCGTGTGCTGCCAATGTCGTTTGGGCCGATTCAGGCCACCACGGTGGAGCGGATAGGGTCGGCCCGCCAAGCGGTGGGGGCCATGCCGACCTGCTGGTGGAAGACGCGGGTGAATTCGTGCTGGCGGGCGTAGCCGACGCGGAGAGAAATTTCCTTGACGCTCAGCGAGGTCTCCAACAACAGGTGCTTGGCCTGCTGCAATCGCAGCCGCTGCATCATCTGTCGGGGCGAGCAATCGAAGGTCTTATGAAAGGCATGCCGCAGCGAGTCATAGTTGGGGATGGAGTGAATCTCCGTGATGAACTTCTCCGGCGTGCCGACGCTAGCATTGACCAGATGCCAGAGCCGGATGACGTCGGGATGGATGCCATTCCAGGGCAGATTGCCGGCGGTGGCGCCCTTGGCCCAACGATGCACCGTAATGAGCAGCAGACGAAGCCAGGTTGATTCAGCCATGGTGCCTTGCTCCTGAGGTGTGGTACGCTCCTTGAGGATTTGAAACAGAAACCAGCGGAACACCTTTGCCTGGTCCGGCGAAAGCTGCCAAATCCGCTGATGCGGGTCGGCCCGGGTTAGAGTGTCCAAGGCGTTATAGAACTCCTCGCTGGCGCTGAAATGCACCACCCATGAACGGAACGTGCGCCCTGGCAAACACCAGCCGCCATGACGCTCTTCGCGGCGGTACATGCACAGCGTGTTAGGTTCCAACTGGTGCTTTTGGCCGTCGTAGCCGATAAAGGCGCGGTCATCGGTGACCAGCGTGAACTCTTCAAAGGGGTGGCTATGCCAATCGTAGCTCTGGTCCGGTTCCGCCACGAGGCAGCGGACGGAAACCACTGCCGGGTCGAGTCCGAAGGCTTGCATACTGGCTAGAGCCTAGCCCAGAAGGCCCCGAATTCAATAACTTAATCAGGCCGCCACAAATGAACGTACCGGCTTTCCATCCATCCATGGCCGAGGATGCCAAACTTGCCGGGAGCCAACTCGACCACCTTCGCTCCGACGTGCTGTTCAAATCGGTCGTCGAGCATATAGCGGAACCAGACCGTTCCCTTGGGGTCCGCCAGTTTATAGACAAAGAGCCGGCAGCGGGTGTGGTAGGGGTGAAAGGGGTCGTGCTCGGCGGCGATGATCTCCATCCGCCCATCGCCATCGAGGTCCGCCACGGAAAGCGAGTGAGGACAGATGATGCGATCAACCACATGCGGGGTGAAAGCTTGCCGACGCGGGTCGCCGGTGTTTTCCAACCAAGCGACTCGAGCAAAATAGCTGCGCCGGGTGCTCCAATCCACGTTTTCCTCCGCAACGATGACATCCGGCTTTCCATCGCCGTTGATGTCGGCGACGGAGGTGCGCGCGACTCCAATCCTGTCGTTGGGTGAGCGCGGCACATAGTCCTTGGCCAGCACGTGAGGCGTGAACTCTCCGTTGCCCATGTTTTCGAGCCAATACGGCCCGGCAACCACGTCTAGCCGCCCGTCTCCGTTAAGGTCACACGGCGCCATTTGTTCGCCGTAGGGGATTGTTGCCAGGACGCGGCGTTTCCAAGGAGAAGCGGCCGGATCATCGGGCACCTCGAAGATCTCCGGATGCGTCCGGTCGTGGTAGCCGGCAACGAGCGCCAGCCTGCCACCCGGCAGGAGCGGCGCCATCGCCGTGCCATGCGGCCAATCCCCACTGCCGACGCCAATCGGGTGTTCCTCCCACCGGCCGCGGAGCGGATCGACCGGTTTGAGCCAGCAGAGATCGCTGGTCAGGGCGCTATAAAAGTCTTTGGCCCCAGGTCGTCCTTTAATAGCGATCAGTTCCTTGCGCCCGTCCCGGTCGATGTCATAGGCGTTGACGATTTGGGCGATGCCGGGGATCTGGCGCCGCTCCCAACTCGGGTTCTTGTACCACCACGCCCCGCACACGACGTCGGAGACGCCGTCCCCATCCACATCCACCCACAGTATCTCCACCCCCGTATATGGTTTGTCGCGATCAATGAATTCGTGCCGGTAATTCTGAAACGGGAGCGGCTTCGCCCGCTGTTTGAAAACCTGGACCCACCCCAGACAGTCCGGGTACTTTGTGTAGATCACTTGCGACGCGTGCCCGCTGATCTCCAGCACCCCGTCGCCGTCGATGTCCGCCACGACTCCCTGGTGAGTGCCCTCACCTTTGTAAAGGAGCTCCCGGCGCACCACTTTGCCCCCGCCGCTAAACACGTATTTCAAGAGACGGGCGTCGAAATTGTAAGGCGCCCCCCACCCGCCTTGGTTCATCTCCCCGACGAACACGTTCACCGCCTGGGTCTTTTCGTCCCGCCAGGCTTGCAGCGAATGGGGGAAGATCAACTGGCTCTCAATCGGATGCTCCAGCCAAGCAGGCTCTCCACCAAGTCCCGGGCGGTTCTCGAACCACGAGAGATGCCCGTCCCGGTACTCGTCTTCCACTGCCACGATGTCCAGCCGGCCATCGCCATTCACGTCGATCAGGGCCACGCGGCACATATCGCGGAAATGGGGTGCAAATTTATATTGGCGCCAGGGCTCTTCGGAAAACGCGCCCGCCGCCGGCGGAGAAAACCAGTATGGGCCGGAAAGCAGGTTGATATGCCCATTGCCTTCAAGATCCCCCGCCGCTGTGCCTTCCACCGGCAGTCCGGTTTGAATCATCTTCTTCCTCCAAGGCGCCGTCACCTCGGCGCCGGGTTTATAGGCATAGAGGCCGGGCGTGCTGCAATACATCGCGTTGGCCACCACCTCCAGCTTGCCGTCACCGTCGAGGTCGGCGACGATGACGTCGTGCGGCCCCCCTGCCGTGTGAGGATCAATGGCGTGCTCGATGCCTGGATGGTCGAGGTCCTTGCCCGGTTTGAACCAGTAAAGGGCCCACTGGCCGGTGCCGGCCCCGTTCTTTTCGATTTCCCTCCCGGCAATGATCTCATTGATCCCATCGCCGTCAACGTCCATCAGCGCCAGCCCGACATGAAAGTGCCCGCGCGAGACCAAGCCCTTCTCGAAGGTTGTCGGACGATACCAGAGCAGTGCTCCCGCCCCGCCGTTCACAATCTCCACTTTGCCGTCCCCATCGATGTCCCCCACCGCCGTGCTGTCGGTCTCCCCCATTCCGGGCGGAGCTGGATCGAGCAGCATCAGTTCCCATCCGGTTGTTCCTGAGCCTGGGCCATCAGCCGCGCTTTGGAGGGCTGTCGCTGCCCGGCCCGCCGGGCCGCCCCACGCCGGGCGCGGAACGATGACGGCCGCCGAAGCGGCCAAGACGGTGTTTCTCACGAATCGGCGGCGGCTGATTGGCGAGTGGGTCGGTGCGTTGCAATCGAATCCATTATCGTTCATAGAACTCTTCAACATCTTGTGGTGCGTCGAGAGTATGCTTTGGAATGGTGCCCGGTATTTAGCGCGGACGGAAAATCATTTCGCCTTGATGGAAGCTCGCACTACACCGGACTTTTGGGGGCTTTTGGATCTTCAGGAGGCTTCGGTGGGCTACGACAGGCTTCGGGAAGTTACATTTTGGTCACAGGAGGTTGAGAGTATTGTTTCTATGTGCTCTGGTTTATCACGTCACCATGCATGGACCGACAAGGCGTGTCGGTGGGGCGACGAGGTGTGTCGGCCAGGGAGGCGCCGGCGGGAGACCCCAATTGATATGGAGGTGCCGGCCCTGCCCTGCGAAAAGGAAGGGACCGCAGACTCTTTAGCGCGGGTCGCGGTTGCCTCGCCACGGGGGTGCCGGGGGAGCGGCATCACGCTAAAAGCTCGTTGAGGCGGCTTTCCCACTCGTCCTGGAACACCACCTCGTACGAAATCTCCTTGTCCCGCATTGCGGGGACCAACTCATTCCACGTCTTCTTTTTGGCGTGCCGATTGCACACCGCGAACACCGACCGCTTATATGCGGTGTTCTGGTTC
>JBJKSV010000128.1:0-4120 GCA_046703605.1 Limisphaerales bacterium | reverse complement strand
ACGCAGCCCTGTAGTTGGTTACCATCTTCATCCTCACATTTTGGCGATAGTCTGCCTCTTGGAAGCCACGAACACGGCAATTCCCCGTGACGCGACAATTAAATACGCGGCCGCGTATTTCATTGTCGCGCCTATGGGGGAGTCCGGCCCCAAATCTATCGCCAAAATGTCAGATCACCTTTCAGAGCCGCGATCTCGAGTCATTTTCGACCACAAAATCTCCAGCGTCGTCCGGCAGGCGGGCAGGACGGCGGCCTTGGCGTAGGCGACCTGGACATAGAGGCGAGTGACCTGCTCGATTTCGGGTTCGAGCTCCGGCGCCTGCGTGGCGGCCTGGTCGGCGAACTCGAACGGGGTCTGGTCGGTCTGCCGTCCGAAATGGCTCCGCTCGGCCCAGGCCTCAAGTCCTCTAAAGGTATATACCACCAACTCTTCCGGCGACATTTTCAAAGCCGCGCCGGAAGCAAACGGATTGCTCAACATGACGAACGGACGTCGGGGGCTGGTTTGAACGCCCGGTTCGCTCTCCGGCTCCTCTTTGCCCTGCCTTGCGAAGAGGCTATTCCAAAGATCGCGCAAGGCCTGCCAGAATTCATGGAGCAGCCGCGCCAACTCGCGGCGGTATTTGACGACGAGAAGGAGGCCTAGGATTGCCAAGGCCGCGTAAAGGGCCAGCCTCAGCAACTGACGCGGGCTTGGCGGCGAGACCTGCGGCAGGGGTTGCGGAGCTCTCGACAGGCCCTGGCCGGGAGTTGGCTTTTGAGAAGCTTTAGCCTGCTGGTCAGTGGACCTGTTGAGCGGCCCTCCCTTCGCGTGGCCGGCATTTCCGCCTCGTTCATTGCCTTGCCCCGATGAATTCTTGTCCAGAGAGGCCGACGCCCCGGAATGTTGCTGGGTTTGTTTTACCGGTCTGTCGCCGAGCCGATCAATCATCGCCGTGATCGACCAATAAGCACTGGGACGTGGCAGCAGGAGGCACACGATGAGAATGCTTGAGCCGATGAGCGTGCCGGTGGTCAGCCAACTGGCCGCCATGGCGGCAGGCATGACGAGTTGACGCTGCCGGAGGTAGCGGCGCAGGCCCAGGAAGCTGGTGATGAGCAACAGGCCCAAGGCCGCGGCCAGGTAAATTGCGAGAAGCGAGAAGGCATACTGGCGCGTGGCGACATCCTGTTTCGCAATTAAGCCCTGGCCTAGACCGAAGACCGGGAGGGCGCCCAGGGAGAAATAAATGACCCAAAGGCCAGGCGCGTGTGGCTGGGCGGCGCGCTTGGCCTTTGCGCGTTCGCCCGGCGCAGGCTTGGCCGACAGTTTCCCGGGTGAGGATGCTGCGTGGGAGCCAACGTCCGGCGGCGCCGGCTCGGTGGGAACTGGCGGCGGCTCCGGTTGGTGCGAGTCGAGTTTTGCCGCCTGCAACAGCCCTTCTCCAGAGGCATCCTGGTCCTCATCGATGACGGTGCAGTCCCAGGTGAGCTTGTTGGTGGCCCACCAAATGAGGCCCAAGAGCGGCCAGATCCACCAGTTGAAGGCCACATAGTACAGGAGCATGATCGCCGTCGCCCCTGCCAGGCCCAAGCCATAGACCCAGGCGTAACCAGCGCCCTTTTCGATGGCGATGCGGGAGACCAACACCATGGCGAGCGTGAACCAGAAGAACGTCCACCGCAGCTCGTCCGAATGCGATCCGGAATAGCCGATGGCCAGCAGGAAGAAAATCAGGCTGCCCACCACCAGCATGATGAGCGCCGGGCACACCGCAATGGCGGCGTAGTCGGCGAAGGTCTTTCTGGGAAGGCGAGTGATGCTCATACGGCCTCCGTTCATCGCAGTATCCGCTCCGCGCAGAGTCGCGAGAGAGAGGCCTCGTCATCGACGCGCCGGAAGTTGATATGTTCGGCCAACAAGCGCCCGGCCCATTCGGGCGGCTCGGCCCAGTCGTAGTACTCGCTCTCACCGCCGAACATAACCATCACAGCGGTCACCGCATAGCCGTTGCGGCGGAGATTGCCCAGCGCTATGGCGGCCTCCTCGCTTACCGAGGTGAGAATAGCGATGACCGAGGCATCGCGGGGAAGGCGGCTGGCCGATTCGGCGAGCAATTCGGACAGGGTGAAACCGTCGGTCAGCTCGAGCCGGGCCAGGGTCTGGAGGATACGGTCCAACTGGGCTGGGCCGCGCTGGGTCTCCACCATGATCGGCTGGAGACGTTCGGAACGTTGACGAGTGTGGGCCTCGGTCCTGGCCAGCGCACGGGTGCGGAATTCCTGTCGCCAGCCCTCATAGCGCACGCGCTCGGCGGCATCGCGCCCGTTGGTGGCCAACCCGACCTGCTCGCCCATCTGGTAAATCGCGTTGGCGAGCGAGGCGGCGGTGGTAATCGTCAACTCAGCCCTGGCCAGGGCGTTCTTGACCTCGAAACTCGCCTCGTGAAAGTCCAGCACCAGCGTCGCGCCCGCGATGCACGAGGGCTCATAGACCTTGCTGTGCAACATCCCGGTGCGCGCCGTCGCCCGCCAATGGATGCGATTCAACGGATCGCCTTTTTCGTAGGGGCGCACCCCGGCAATACGCGTGGGGTCTTCAAACAGCCGATGGGAAATGCGCACCTCGCCGATAGGCTTCTTCGAGGCGATATCGTAGCCCTCCAGTGGCACCAGCTTGGGATAAACGAGCACATAGTGGGGTGAGGTCACCACCCGGTAGCGGCGGTGCAGTCCAAAGAGGTCGCCGCTCTCCAGCAACAGCGGGCCGAATTGATAATAGCCGCGCATGAGGAATTGCGCCTCGTAGCTGAGCGTGGTCTCGCCTCGCGCCCTGATTCGCTCGACGGACAGGGCCGAGCCTTCGATGCGGAGCCGGGGCGGATGCTGGCGCAGCCCTTCGAAGGGCAAGGCATCCTCCAGCAGCACCCAGGGAACGGAGAGCGGGCCGAGGTTGCGAATTGTGACCTCGATGGAAACCGATTCGCCAATTTGAACGGAGTGCTGCTCACAGGAACGGGACGCAGTGAGATGGCTCGTCCAGTTCCAGGCCAGGGACCGGCTCACCAGGAGCACGCCCAAGAGCGCGTACATCCCATACACCAAGAGGCCCAGTTTGAAAACCAGGCCGATCACCAGCAGTGCGATTGTCCCCAGCAGCCACTTCATGCCTGCGCGAGCGATTCCTCTCGAACCAGCGGAACCTCAGTATGGTTGATGACTTCGTCCACGACGCTGGCGGCGGTCATTTTGCGCAGCCGATTTTCCGGGCGCAGGATGAGCCGGTGGTCCAGAACTGCGTGCGCCAGGCGTTTTACGTCGTCCGGCAGAACAAAATCGAACCCCTTGATGGCCGCCAGTGCCTGGGCGCAATGAAACAGGGCCAGCGAGGCGCGCGGGCTTCCGCCCAGGACAACCGCCTGATGCTCGCGAGTAGCGCGCACGATTTGGAGCACGTATTCACGCACCTTCTTATCCACGTGAACGTCGCGAATCGCCTCCTGGCTGCGGATGACTTCTTCCGCCGAGACGACGGGCTCCAGGGTTTCGATGGGGTGGCCGCGCCGGACGCGCTCGATCATTTGGTTCTCGGCGTCGAGGCTCGGATAGCCCAGGGCCATCCGCATCAGGAAGCGGTCCAGTTGCGCCTCCGGCAGGGTGAAGGTGCCCTCGTGGTCGATAGGATTCTGCGTGGCAATGAGGAAGAACGGGCGGGAGAGCGGGTAAATGGTTCCATCGACTGTGACCTGCCGCTCCGACATCGCCTCCAGGAGAGCCGACTGTGTGCGGGGCGTCGTCCGGTTGATTTCGTCGGCCAGCACGATGTGGCCGAACAAGGGACCGGGGCGGAACTCGAAGTCGGTCGTTTTCGGATTGAAGACGGAGGCGCCGGTGATGTCGTTGGGCAGCAGGTCCGGCGTGCATTGAATCCGCTTAAACGAGCAGCCCACGCTTTGGGCCAGCGCTCGCGCCAGCATTGTCTTGGCCACGCCTGGCACGTCCTCGAGCAACAGATGGCCCTCCGAAAAGAACGCCACCAAAGCGAGCACGATTTCCTCGTGCTTGCCGAGGACGACCTTTTCGACGTTGTTGATGATCTTCCGCGCGACCGGGGCGATGCCGGCGTTGCCCTCCTCCAG
>JBJKSV010000127.1:0-7604 GCA_046703605.1 Limisphaerales bacterium | reverse complement strand
GTCCCAGCGCCCTGATGAACCGGCGCGGAAAACGCAGGTCGCTAATCGGAAAATTCTCCATTGCTCGAGCGGTCTGGGCTCCGTAATAAGCCTGGGCCGGCACTCTCATTTCGCCCATCGAGTCGGTTTCAGTTCGATTCTCGGTCGTCATTGCTTCCTCCCCTTCGCGCTCGCGTCCACCCGCCGCGGCGCCGCTCACTTTTCATGCAACTTCGTTTATCCGCCACGTTGTCGCAACTGTGGCGGGGCATTTCTGATGGGAAATCAGGCCAACCATTAGATTCCAGAGTTGAAGTCCTCACATCCACCGCTATAACCTGCTCCTTCGTCGGTGAGTGTGGACAGAATTGCGGTGCATGATGGTTTTGCCAAAAAGCCGGCAAAATGACCAAGGGCGGCAGCTTGCCCCGATTGCGGCCGCCGTATCTTTATGCTTGTCAAGCCTGTGCCCGCTGGCCTAGGATAACGGATCATGTTGAGTGCTCGTCTTTTTCGGTGGTGTTTGCCCATGATAGTCGGCGCCGTATGTCTGACCGGCTTCTCTGAAGGGACAAATGATCATGCCAGCGCCGTCTCGCCTATCGGGCCGGCCTCTGAGGGAAGCAATGCGCCCGCACAAACCTCTTCGGCCCAGCAGCCGGGTGAGACTGACGGGCAGACCTCCTTGCGGACACTCAGTCCCAATGATGTGATCCTGATGTCGGTTTACGGCGAGGATGATCTGACTACCAAGACGACCATCGACAAGAACGGCGCGGTCATTTTGCCGCTCCTGGGCCAAGTGAAAATCGGCGGTTTGACCCTGAACGAGGCCACCGAGTTGATTCGCCGCCTCTACGACAAAGATTACCTGGTCAACCCACAGGTGACCATGACAATCGTTCAGTATGCCGAGCGGCGTTTTTCGGTGATGGGGCAGGTGCAACGCCCAGGCAGCTATGACTTTCCGCCAATCGACTCGGTGAACCTCCTGGAAGCTATTGCCATGGCCGGCGGATACACGCGCCTGGGTTCCCCCTCAAGGGTCACCGTCCGCCGGGTGGAACACGGCGTCGTTAAGATTTACCACGTGGACGCCAGCAAACTCGCCCGAGGCAAGGAGAAAGGCTCCTTCCCGATCTTGCCTGACGACGTTGTCACGGTTGGCGAGAGAACCTTCTAGCCCGTGTGAGATGGATCTCCTGAAGAACTATTGGACGGGCCTTTCATAGACACATTCAGTCGTAACGCTTATGCCAAATCCTAGCCCCCTCGATTTGCCCCCGCAGGAACCGGATTCTCCGGGCTCAATCTCCAATCTCGACGGTCTCATCCGCTTCCTCATTGACAAGGGGTGGCTCATCCTGACCTGCCTGGTGCTGGCCGTCATTGCAGCCGCCATCTACGTCCAGCGCGCCACCCGCATCTACGAGGCGGTTGCCACCGTCCAGGTGGAGCAGGAGGAACAAAAGGTGGTCAAGGTCGAACAGGTGCGCTCCGAAGACCTGCGAACCCTCGACATGATGAATACCATCGCCCAAAAGCTCTGCAGCCCCGCTTTGGTCGAGCAGGTCCTTCAAACCAACAACCTCCTCCCCGCCGCAGGCACTGTCGTTACCAACGCCGCCGGAAAGCGCCTTACCCGCGACGATGTCCTTGCCTCTTACGAGGATAATATCAAGGCCGTGCTCCGGCGCAACACCCGCCTCATCGACATCTCGGTGCGGAATAAGAAACCGGAGCTCGCCGCGCGTCTGGCCAACAGCCTGGTTCAGAACTATTTGCTGCAGGAAGCCGTTTCTTCGGAAACCACCACCACCAGCGCTGATTCTTTCCTCAAACGCGAAGCCGACCGGCTCAAAAGCAAGCTCGAAGACGCCGAGCAGCGGTTGGCGGATTATCGCAAGCAGGTCGGCGCCGTCTCTCTGGAGCAAAACCAGGACATTGTCACCCCGCAGCTCCAGAATCTCAACCAGCTTCTCACCCAAAGCCAAGCCAACCTCGTTCAGGCCCAAGGCGCCTACCAGGACTCGCTGAAGATGGGCACCAACGTGGACACTCTTTTGGCCTATCCCGGCGTGGCCAACGCCACCGAGGTCATGTCGGTCAGCTCTCAATTGGCTGATGCCGAAAACCAATTTGCCATCCTCAAACAGCGCTACCGCCGTAAACACCCTAAGTACATTCAGGCCCAAGCAGCCGTGGACGCACTGAAGGCCCAGTTGGCCAAGGCCGTCTTGAAACTTCGTACCCGCACCCAGGAGAGCCTGCGCATCGCCTACAAAAGCGCCCTCACCGCCGAGCAGGGCCTCGAGGCCCAGCTGCATACCGCCGAGTCCAATGCCATGCAGTTGGGCGATACCGCCGTCAAATTCAATGTCCTCACCCGCGAGGTCGCCGCGGACCGCGCGATGTTTGATTCGGTTATCAACCGGCTCAACGAAACCAGCGTCGCCGGTCAAATCGCACCGGAGAGAATCACCGTCGTGCAGCCCGCTATGGCTCCAGACAAGCCCGCATCGCCGAAGGTCGCCCTCATCTTTGCCCTGGCGGTGTTCGGCGGACTGGGCTTGGGCTTCGGCATCAGCCTTCTGCTCTATACCTTGAACACCTCTTTTCGCACGGTTGAGGACGTGGAGCATCACTTGGGCATGCCGGTCCTGGGCGCCGTGCCCAAGGTGAGTGCCAGCACGGGGGGCAAAGACAACAAACTGGTCGCGGCTGAGGGTTCAACCTCTGTGGGCGCCGAGGTGTTCCGTTCTCTGCGAACCACCGTCTCGATGCTGGGACGCGAGGAAGACCGGCGCATCTGCCTGTTCACCAGTTCATTGCCTAATGAAGGCAAGACCTTTACCTCCGTCAACTATGCCGTCAGCCTAGCCCAGCAAGGCCTGCGCACCCTCCTGGTTGATGCCGACCTCCGCAAGCCCTCCGTCATCGGCTTTTTCCTCGGCAACGGGGCGCACCTCTCCGGCATCACCGATTACTTCCTGGGACGCAAATCCTTTGACGAGATCTGTATCGAGCACAAGGGTGTGCCTCACCTCTCCTGGATGCCCGTCGGAACCCTCGTGCCCAACCCCTCGGAGTTGCTCACCCAAAGCGACTTTCGCCGATTCCTCCAAGAGTGCCTGACCCGCTTCGACCGGATCGTCATCGACACCGCCCCGGTACTGCCCGTGAGCGATACCCTCCTGCTTGCCGATAAAGTCCAGACCGTTGTCCTGGTCGTGCAAGGGAACAAGACCTCTTGCAAAGCTGTAGAACGCGGGCTGCAGTTACTCAAGGGCGCCGGAGCGCCCATCAGCGGGATTGTCCTCAATCTCTTGCCGCATCGCCGGTTCGGCGGCTATTACTACTCTTATTACCATGGTTACGGTTACGGCTATTATGGCGATAAGCGGACGAAGAAGTCCACCACACATGCCGCATAGCCCGAACATTTCAGACGCAGCCTGTTGCCGTTTTGTCCGCGGCATGAAGTATTTGGGCTAAGTGGCGATGGACGCAAATACGGTGACGTGCCGACGGGGGCTGCTCCTCCGCAATCGCAAATCGCGAATCTAAAATCGCAAATCGTGAACACGTCACCGAACTTTCGCCATCGAACACCAAGCTTGGCTGTCGTGAGAGGCTCGATCTAGCCCGTCGCTTCGGCAATGAACCCCAAATGGCTTTTTACCGTTGCGCTATCCGCCGTCTTGCTGGTGGTGTGCGGCTTGTTTCTCCTGCCCAGCCACACCAGCGCAAGTCCCCCGCCGGCAACTCCCTTTCTCGCCCTTAGCAGGGTCTGCGTGCCGGAGATGCCCGCCAAGGCCGCCGAGCTTGTGCATGCCGCCAATCCCCTCGAGCGGGCGCAGACTGTCCAGGACACCCTCCGCGCCATCACCATGCTGGCCAAACCGGGCCTCATGCCATACGTGGTCAGCGCGATTTGCACGAAGGACCCCGAAACAGCCGGCACCGCGGTGCTCATCGCCTCCGAACTTCAGCGCGATGACGCCGGGAAGTTCTGCTTGGCGGCTCTGTGCGCCGCCCCGGGTCAACTGGAACCAATTGTCACTGCGGCCTGTGAGGGGGCCCCAGGCGACTTCGCCAACGTCGCCGTCGCGGCGGCGGCGCAGGCCCCCTCCCAAAAGGCCCTCATCCTGCAAGCCGTCACCAATGCCGTCCCCGACGTGCAGCGATTCCTCGACGCCGCAGCCATCCAAGCCGGTTCCGACGACCTCGAACCGGTCATGCGGCAAACCATCCAGCTCATGCGCCAGGCCGCCCAATCCGACACCAACAGCCTGCCTTTGAATTGAACCGGGTTCTACCGTGGTATTCGGGGCTCAAGGGCCTGCTGCGGCGTCTCTGAGCAAGGTTTCTTCTTCGGGCAAGAGTTGGGATTTACGGGCGAAGCCGAGGTATTTTTGAGCTTCATCGTTTTCTCCGGCTTCGGAGAGCAGAACACCATAATAGAGCGCGACGGAGGGCGTTTGAAGGGCCTTGGGACTGATCTTCTGGAGCACGGCGAGGCCCTGCCGGGTCTGGCCTTGGCGGTAAAGGGAAAAGGCATAAGTGGAGGCGATGGTTGCGTTTGTCGGGAAGTGGAGAAAGGCCTCTTTGGCCATCCGACAGGCCTGTGGCAGGTTTGTCTTCAGGAGCAGAGAGGTCGCAGCGAGATTATTCAGGGCCACGTAATTGCTGGGGTTGTAGGTGACCATGGCGTTAAAGACCTTGTTCAAGCCGCGGGTGTTGCCCGCGCGCATGTACGACTGCTGAAGGTCGATGAGAGACCAACGCTCGCGGGGAAAGCGCTCCAAGATTTGCCACAGCAAGTCGTCTCGGTCTTTTTCCCGTCCCCATTTGGCTGCGAGGTTGAGCAGGGTCTTCAGAGCGTCAATCCGGTCGCCGGCTTGCCGGACGGCGGTGTCCCAACGGGTTTGCACGGTCAATGTCTCGTGCTGCTTGGCCGCTGCGCGTGAAAGCAGCGCGTAGCGCATGAAGTCCATGTCATTCCATTGCTGGCCCTGGAGATAGGTTTCCAGGCCGGCCCAGTCTTCTTGGGCCTCGTAGCAATCGACAATGGCCAGAGGAACAGGCTGCTGGGCGCGGACTTTGGAGGGGAGGCTGCTGAGCCAGGAGCTGGCCTGGGAGGTGAGGTGCTGGCCGATCATCCAGGTGCTGGTTGCGTAAATGGCTAAGGCATTGGTAGAGGCGCGCTTCTGAATGGAAACCAGGCAGGAGTCGAACTTTGGGTCTTTCATTTGGCGGAGGATGGCCGCCTGCTGCAACCGGTCGTCCAAACCGGCTTGAGGCGCCTTCAGGAGGTCCGCCGAGAGCCGGCTTGCACGAGTCAGGTCTTTGTTTTTGAGGCTGTCTGCTATGAGGGAACGCAGCGCCGCCGCCCCTAGGTTCGGGTCGGTACGAAGCTTTTCGAGGGATTTTCGGCCTTCTGCTACAATTGCCTGGTTGGTGGAGGCCAGGCGCAGCACTGCAAGGTTGAGCTGGTGGAAGCGGTTCGTCGGTTCAAGCTCCGCCGCCCGCTCAAATTGCTGGGTTGCGGCCGCCAGTCTGTTCCGCTTGAGATCCAATTGGCCTAACAAAGAATGGTAAGCCGCGTCCTTCTCCGCGTCGTGGGCCAAACCCTCGAGCGTTTCCGCTGCCAATGAGAACGGGGGAGCCTGATAACGCAGCGCGGCGGAGGCGAGTTTGAGCCGATCATCGACCGTGGGGGACAATTGCGCCACACGCCGCCACCACTCCAGAGCCGCAGGAGCGCCAGACATGTCGGCCAGCTCAGCGATGATTCGGCATGCCGGGACATCGCGCGGGTTCACGGTAAGGGCACGGCGGGCACTGAGCGACGCGTTCTTAAAGTCCTTTTTGGCCAGGAACGCCTTTGCCTCCTCGACGGCCCGCCTCTCTTTGTAATGCCTGTATGCGGGCCGGGCAAGGAACCATCCGCCGACCAGCGCAACGCCCAGCAATCCCAGCCCGACAACCATTGTCTTTCTCATAACCTGAAGTTGGAGGGACATTATGCCACAGGGCCGGCGAGGAGGGAGACGAAAAAAAATTTCAAAAAGCTGTTGACAACTTCCGCGGTTTCTATAGTCTTGATTAAAACGAACCAAGGGTCATCAGTGTGGTGGCCCGTAATATTTTGAAAGGTGCTTATGACGAAACTGTTCAGAAGGAATGTTGTTGTGAGTCTCGGTGCGCTGTGTGTGGCGATGAGCCTCCCGGCGGCCGGGGATGTTTTCTTTAGCAACACTCAGAACGACCTTTCCTATCGGTTGACAACCGCCCAAAACGTCGGCGGCCTTACCAGCACGGCGGAATACGGGGATGAAGTCCAGATGGCGAGCCTTGGCGATCTCACGAATTTCTCGTTTGAGTTCTGGGGTACCAACACGCTCAGCCCCCAAAACCTCGGCTACCAGGGTGCCATTCAAGGCCGCGTGCGGTTCTATTACAACAATGGACCACTGGATCCTACCAGCAAGTATGCGACACCAGGGACAATGTTTTATGACAGCGGTTGGTTTTACCTCAATGCCGTGGGTGCCGGCACACCAACTGCCCGCAGCACACTCCAATTCAACATGTCCGATTTCCAAAGCGGCGACACGCTGGGCCTTTTCCAGCCCGACAAGGGCCTTCCCATCGCGAATCCCTACGTGACTTGGACGATCGAGTTTCAGGGACTCGGCAATGGCGACCAACTCGGCGTCGATATCTATTCCCCGCCGACGGTTGGTTTGGATTACAACGATTACTGGCTGAAGGGGACTGGCTCCACTGCCCAGTGGATACTTTACACGAACAGCGATGTGCCTTCGGTCGATTTCGCCGCGCAGTTTTCGGGCACAACTATTGTTCCTGAGCCTTCCGTCCTGGCCTTGTCCGCCGTTGGCGCTCTGGCGTTGTTTGCCACCAATCGACGTCTCCGGCGCAAAGCTTAACGGGGTTCGAGCCAAGCACTTTTCAGGAGCGCAAGCATTCGCTTGCGCTTTTTTTGTACTCGCGTGTGCAATTGGTCCGACGCGCCGGACACGTCAGACGAGCGGGACCGGTCAAACCACTGCCGGCCGGCCATTGGCGCCCTGGGCCGCTTTCCAGGTGCGGTAGGAGCCGGTGAGATTCCGCACGCGGAATCCTTTCTGGCTGAGCAGCCGCGCGGCAAAATAGGATCGCTGGCCACTCTGACACCCGACGATGATTTCGCGATCCTTCGGCAGTTCACCGAAGCGTTCGCGGAGCCGGTGCAGTGGAATATGAAGTGAACCGGGAATGAAACCGGCCTGTCTTTCGGCATCCGTGCGAACATCCAGTACGAGCGCAGCCTTTGGGTCCAACGCCCCAACCTCATGCCATTGAGCTAGCGCCACGTCTCCATTAAGGACATTTTGGGCCGCCATTCCAGCCATGTTCACCGGGTCTTTGGCGGCACCGAACGGCGGTGCATAAGCCAGCTCCAACTCGGCCAAATCGTGGACGGTCATGCCAGCCTTGAGGGCCGTTGCCAGCACGTCAACCCGCTTATCCACGCCCTCATGGCCCACGGCCTGAGCGCCAAGCAGTCTTCCGTCTTGAGGCGAAAAGAGCACTTTAAGCGCAATCGGTGAAGCGCCGGG
>JBJKSV010000126.1:0-4184 GCA_046703605.1 Limisphaerales bacterium | reverse complement strand
ATCCTTCGCGCAGCAGGTTAATGCCGACCAACACATCGAACTCACCTTTGCGCAAGGCCCGGAGGATTTCTACTCGTTCGATGGCGTCAATCTCACTGTGGAGGTATTGCACCTGGATGCCGATCTCCCGGAGATAATCAGTCAGTTCCTCGGCGGTGCGTTTGGTCAAGGTGGTGACCAGGACGCGTTCCTTGGCATCGGCGCGGGCGCGGCATTCGTTGATAAGGTCGTCTATCTGCCCGGTGAGGGGCTTGACGACCACCTCCGGGTCCACTAGCCCGGTCGGACGGACGATCTGCTCGACAATCCGCCCCTTTGCCCACTCCAGTTCGCGAGGCCCGGGCGTGGCGCTGACATAGACGGTCTGGTTCTGGAGGGATTGGAATTCCTCAAAGTTCAGCGGACGGTTGTCCAGGGCGCTGGGCAGCCGGAAGCCATATTCGACAAGCACGGTTTTGCGCGAGCGGTCGCCCTCATACATCCCCCCAATCTGGGGGACAGTGGCGTGGGACTCATCGATGACCAGGAGGTAATCCTTGGGGAAAAAGTCGAACAGGGTGCAGGGCCTCGAGCCGGGGGCGCGACCGGCCAGGTGCCTCGAATAGTTTTCGATGCCGGAGCAAAAGCCCATTTCCTCCATCATCTCCAGGTCATATTCGGTGCGCATTTTGATGCGTTGGGCCTCGATGAGCTTGCCCTCCTTTTCGAACCAGGCGATGCGCTCGCTGAGTTCCTCGCGAATCCCCAACAGGGCCGGACGGAGCTTTTCGGAGGGCGTGACGAATTGTTTGCCGGGATAAATCGTGACCGCCTCGGGCGTGTCCAGTTTGTGCCCGGTGAGCGGTTCGAAACGGGTGAGCCGGTCAATCTGGTCACCGAAAAACTCGACCCTCAAGGCGTCCTCGCGCCCCGCTGGACAGAGCTCGACCGTGTCGCCTCGAACGCGGAATTGGCCGCGCTCGATTTCGACGTCGTTCCTTGAATACTGCAGTTCGACAAGCCGCCTCAGAAAATGGTCCCGGCTCATTTCCATGCCGGCGCGGATGGGGATGACGCTGGCCTCATAATCCTCTTTACTGCCGATGCCGTAGATGCAGGAGACGCTGGCGACAACCACCACGTCTTTGCGTGAGAAGAGCGAACTCATCGTCGAGAGCCGGAGCCGTTCGATCTCATCGTTGATGCTCGAATCCTTTTCGATGTAGGTGTCGGTCCGGGGGATATATGCCTCCGGCTGGTAGTAATCGAAATAGCTGACGAAATACTCGACGGCGTTGTTGGGAAAAAACGCTTTGAACTCGGCGTAAAGCTGCCCGGCCAGCGTTTTGTTGTGCGAGATGACCAGCGTCGGCTTGTCGATGTTTCGGATGACATTGGCCACGGTAAAGGTCTTGCCGGAGCCGGTGACTCCGAGCAGGACCTGGTGTTTGGCGCCGGAGAGAATCCCTTCGGTCAGCTTGGCGATAGCCTGGGGCTGATCTCCCGCCGGGGCGTAAGACGAAACAAGCTCGAACATCAGCAGCACAGTACGGGCGGCACGGAGCCGAGTCAATTTTCAGCAGCGGGCCCGCAGACCCGCAGAGATGGGCAAATACCGCTACCGGCGTTCGCCTCCTGGCCGACCCGGGAGAAGTGATCAAGGACAATTTCGATCAAGCCTAACCGCGCTGGCGGGATCATCCCCATCGCTTCGGCTTCCAAGCAGGAAGAGAATGGGGTGGCAGTTTGCGCACACTGCCGCGATAAAGACTATGAGCCAAACGCGAAAGCAATCATCCAAGCGTTGCCCAGCATCAAAGAGGCGTTACTGGTCGGCTGAAGTCAGCAAGCACAGCCACGCGCTGGACACGGAGTCCAAGATCTTTAAGTCGGGCAATCCGCGCCGCATCGCCACATCCCTGAAGCGTTCCGCCTTGTCGAGCAAAAGGCGCAAGGGCACGCCATATCAATCGGCGATGTCCATGCTCAACTTCTACATCAACCGCGCGGGCAGGGGGCTTCCCAAAAAGGAAAAGCGTGTCCTTGAGCAAGCCAAGGCGGAGCTTCGTAATATCTTTGGCAGGGATTGAGGTTGGTGTGGCCAAAAGGGCGCAGATCCCTGGCCGGACAATATTCCGGTCTTGGGATGATGTGATCGATCTGAAAGTTGAGACCGGTGAACGCCTCGGGAAAGTGGCAATATCAGATGCCGCCCGATACTCTTAATCGCACTCTTGAGCGAGAGCGGGCTTGACTGGGTTTCAAAGCCAGATGACCCTTGGCGAGCTTTTATGATTATTAGGACTCATCGCCTGGTGGCGCGAAGGGGGGGCATTGTCGCTCTCACGTTAATTGCGGGCGTTCTTAGCTTTGCTACGGCGGTTCGGGCAGCGGCGCCGTCTCCACAGAGGCTTCTTCCCGAGAGCACATGGATTATGGTGACTGTGCCGGATTGCGCCAGGATGGGCGAGATCTGGAAAGAAACGCCAGACGCGCGCCTGTGGAACGACCCCTCGATGAGGGCCTTCAAGGAGCATTTTCTGTCCAAGTGCCGGGAGAAACTTATTGAACCGCTCAATCGCGAACTCGGGGTGGAGTTGGGCGATTACGGCCCGTTGCTCCAGGGGCAGTTGACCTTTGCGCTGGCCAATGAAGGCCAGCCGGGGGATGAGAAGCCTTCGCTGGGACTCATCGTGCTGGTGGATGCCAGGGACAAGGCCGGTGCGCTGAAGTCGGACCTGGACGCGTTACGCAAGAAATGGGTCAGCTCCGGCAAGCCTATTCGCACGGAGCATATCGGCGGCTTCGAATTCTCCGTAATTAATCTCTCCGATACCGATGTCCCCGGGACGTTCAAGGGCTTCCTGCCTCACTCGCTCCAATACCGCGCGTTGGGCCAAAAGAAGGCAAAGGCGGACTCGGCGAAGGGCCAGCTTTTTGTCGGCCAGGCGGATTCCTTGCTCGTCGTGGCCGATTCAATGAAACTGGTTCAACGAGTCGCCGGCCAGCTCAGTGGCGGCCAAATGCCGTGCCTCGCCGACAACGCCGCCTTCAATTCCGATTATCAGCGGCTCTTCCGCGACTCTCCGCTCTATGGCTGGGTCAACACCAAGGCCTTCCTGGACCTCGTCCGCACGCAGTTGTCTCGACAGTCGCAGGATTCCCAGGCGGCGAACCCACTCGAGGATGTGAAACCCGAAAGGATCTTGAGAGCGACCGGGCTGAGCGGGATCAGAACCGCGGCTTTCGCTTTGCACACTTCCAGCGCAGGCACGAGCTTCGAGTTTTTCCTGGGTGTGCCCGAATCGGAGCGTGCCGGCCTGTTCAAGATCCTTGCGGGAGAACCGAAGGGGGCTGATGTGCCGGGATTCGTGCCGGCCAAGGCAGTGAAGTTTGAGCGATGGCGGATAGACGGCCAGAAAGCTTGGACGACGCTGGTCAACATGCTGACCGACATCTCCCCAGAGTACAGCAAGGGCATCAATTTCATCCTGGACACGGCGAATATGGCGGCGCGGCAAAAAGACCCGGATTTTGACGTTCGCCGAAACCTCATCGGCAATCTCGGCGACGATATTATCACTTACGAAAAAGCGCCCGCATCCCCTGGTGACGCCACGTCGGCGCCTTCGCTTTTCCTGCTGGGCTCGCCCGCGCCGGCACAACTTGTCGCGGCACTCAAGAGTGTTCTGGCTTTCGTCGCCGTTCAGGCGGGTCCGCCCACCGAGCGCGATTTTCTCGGACACAAGATCTACTCCGTTCCTTTGCCCTCCATGCCCCTGCCGATGGCCGGCGCGGGGGCTGAAATGACAACGACTCCGAAGACCCCTCGAATGCTCAACTACGCGGCTAGCGGTGGGTATGTGGCCTTTTCGACCGATGCCGCCACTTTGGAAGAATTCCTCCGCAGCAGTCAAGGCCAAGGCAGAGCGTTGCGCGATGCCTCCGGGCTAGTCGAGGCCGCCCAGAAGGTCAGGGGACCCAGCACGAGCTTATTTGGCTACGAGAACCAGGCTGAAGCGATGCGCGCCCTCTTTGAGGCCCTCAAACAGGACCCGTCAAAGACCGCCAACTTGCCGAGCCTGAACCTGCTTCGGGGCCGGCTACCCGGGATGACGCCCGCAAAACTCAGCATCACGGACTGGTGCGATTTCTCTCTGCTGCCTTCATTCGACCAGGTGGCAAAGTATTTCTCCTTCAGTGTC
>JBJKSV010000125.1:0-3913 GCA_046703605.1 Limisphaerales bacterium | reverse complement strand
GACCTGCTCCGATGATGAGCACTTGTCTGTTCATATTTGCGTTCGCTTTTCGTTCACCAACTCCACCAGCACAAAAACCAACGGCCTTCGAAGGCCAAATCGGATCCATTGCTCCCGGTCTCTCCGGGCATTGCTTCTTGAAATTCTCGCTTCTCGCTCATTTCAAATGGCACACCGGCAATTAACGTTGTCTAAATAATGTCTAACAAACGCAACCTTGTCAATTGTTTGTGTATATTTTTCTTTAACCCGTGTCTGATCCCGGATTGGACGCGCAATCGAGTTGTATCTCGCTGTATGGTAGAGAGATACAGCACAGCGAACATTTCTATGTTGCCGAACGTGTTGCATGTGTCTATATTCTGTCAACCTTATGGCTGACGCGCATCACACGATTAGGGCAACGGCCCAACGCACTGGATTGACGCCGCACGTCCTTCGAGTCTGGGAAAAGCGCTACGGTGCGGTGAAGCCAGGCCGGACAGACACGAATCGCCGGCTGTATTCTGACGAGGAGGTGGAACGGCTCATTTTGCTGCGCGGCATCACTCGCGGTGGCCACAGCATCAGCGCGGTTGCGCGGTTGCCTGTAGAGAAACTGCGGCAACTGGCGGCGCAGGCCCGAAACGGTGATGAGGTCACTCCTCACGTTCCCACTCAACAACTCGCCAGCCCGCCGCTACTGGAGGAGTGCATCGCGGCAGTGCACCGTCTCGATTCACGTGCCCTTGAAAAGGCCCTTGCGCGCGGTGCCGCCGAGCTCGGCGCCCAGGGACTTCTACAGCGTGTCATTGCGTCGCTCGCGCAAACCATCGGCGATTTGTGGCGCAGGGGGACAATTACGGCGGCCCACGAACATTTCGCCAGCGCGGTGATTCGAGTTTTTCTGGGACACACGGCACAATCCTTCGCCGGAACCGACGGAGCGCCAGTTCTCGTCGTCGCAACGCCGAGCGGTCAGTTGCACGAATTGGGGGCACTTCTGGCGGCGGCAGCGGCGGCCAACATAGGATGGCGCGTCATCTATATCGGCGCGAGCCTGCCCGCAGCGGAAATCGCCGGCGCCGTTCGACAGAATCTCGCGCGGGCAGTCGCGCTAAGTCTGGTATATCCCGAGGACGATCCGAAATTGGAAGGCGAACTGGTGAGGCTCCGCGAATTGCTGGGGCCGGAAATCCCGATGCTCGTCGGCGGTCGCGCAATGCCTGCCTACCGGGATGCCCTCGAAAAACTGCACGCGTTACAAATCCGAGACCTGGACCACCTTTGCAGCTCGCTTGACGATCTGCGCAAACCAACAAAGAAAGCAAGAAAATGAAGCCTCGGTTTTCACGTAACATTAACCCTAAGGGTCGCCCATAGGAAGGTCCATTGTTCATCCTCAAGTCTCCAAATACCCTTGGGGCGTGTTCTCTGAAGGCCTGGCACACATCCATTTGTGCAAGTTGCTATTGGCGCCCTTTGAGGCCCCCAGTCCCACCCGCGCGGCGATGTCTTTGATCCACAGCGTTAACAGGCAACACAGTGTGGCGACATGGAGAACCCATTACAGTACCAGATCGGAAAGTGGAATTTGTCAAGAGTGGCCGGGTGCATGGGGTTGAGGCCTTCGCAGAGGCGCCGGGCGGCATAGTCAGTCTGCCGATCCGCGAATTCTCCTTACCGGGCTACTGTGGGACTGCTCGAGCATGAAGAGGCTCCAATTGAGGCGCAATTGCCCTCTCGGCGCCGCGACTCTCTCGGACGCTCCGACTGAGGAGCAGCTCCGGCGGTAGAGCAAGGCGCATCCGGCCAAGCTGAAGCTCGCGCTGAAGCGCCACGCCCAGACGACGGCAACCGCAGCCTGGATTGTGGAGCGGTTGCAAGAGGGGACCCGCGCGCACTTGCCCCGCGTGCTCTGCCGGGCCAGATCGGCGCCGGCATGCCCGGACAAACCAACTCTCCGATCATGAGGGGTACATTATCATTTGACTGACTCTTTTGATTTTGGCGTTTGACAACACCAACTCGCTCTGCGTGCCCTCTTCCCCCTTCTCGCCACGAAGATCGGGGCGATCCAGATGACCGACGCCAGAGAGCCGGCCTTTATTGAGCCGCTGCCCCCCTGGCCCCTGGGCCTGGCCGTCCGCTGGAGGCGTAAGGACGCCATCAGCTTCCTGGCGGCGGCGCGCCAGTTTGTTCAGGACAGCGGCTTCAACGCCTATGCCAAGACCAACGGCCGCGCTAAGGAGCAGCAGGCTTTGTAAAGCGAGCGTCCGCAGATGGTCTCGATCCTCCCGGCCAACGGCCCCAGCAACCTGGATCCCAGCCTGACCGCCATCCGGGTCGTCTTTGACCGCGGCCGATGAACAGAAAATCGAGCATCGGTTCGCAGGGGCCGCATGTGCCCCATATTGCGGGCAGCCCTCATTACGATGCCCACCACACCACCTTGGTCTTGCCGGTGACCCTTAAGCCGGCCTTTACGCAAGGCCAGGGGCAGCCCTGCCCCGGTACAGGTTACTCAGCGATTCGGCTTGCCGGCCGCCGGGCCCCTAGATATACTGTATATATATATGGGAAAACCAGCGAATCTCAGCGACGAGGCCTACGGCGTGCTACAGGCCAACAAGCGGAACAAGAAAGAGAGCCTCAGCCAGGTCATCCTCCGGGTTGTGCCCAAGCCCATTCGCACATTTGGCGACTTGGAGCGGCACCTCGAGAGCCTGGATGATACGGTGTTCGACCGGATCGACATCGAGGCCCTCCGCCGAGTGCGAGAGCGCAAGGCCTAACGGTGCTCACCGACACCACATTCTGGCTCGATTACATCGACGAGCGCCGCGAACGCCGACGGGGCCCGGCCCATGCGTTCATCGCCGGCCATCGCGCGCACGAGTTGCGCGTCTCCGTCATCACCTGGGAGGAGATTGCCGAAGGTCTGGAACAGTCCGCCGAGGTTGACCGGATCTTGCGGCAGGTCCGTCTTACGTTGATCCCGAAACAAGTCGCTTGGGAGACGAGCCGCGTTCAGCGCGAACTGGCCGCCATTGGCCGACGCCTGGGCGAGAATGATGCTTGGCTGGCCGGCACCGCCAGAAGCTGGGGGATGCGCCTGATTACCAATGATGGCCGCTTTGAGGATGTCCCACGGCTGCGAGTCATACGCTACTAAGGGGCGAGTTCCCGCATCCGCGTGCGGCGGTGAACGGGCTGACGTAGCTGTTGAGCTTGTCAGGCGGGCCGAAGTGCTCGTGGTCGCTGTTGCCCCCGGTAACGTAACTGTGATGATTGACAACCCGATCCCAGAAGAATTCGGCGATGGAGCGGTAGCGCGTGTCGCCGGTGAGCTCGTAAAGCCTCGCGACGCCGATCACCTTGGGAAACTGGGTGTTGGCGTGCAAGCCGGCGAGCCTGTCCTGCCCGGCAGCCAGCGGGTCGAGCACGCGCTTGTGATAGAGCCTGCGGGCGGTCTGGAGATACTTCTTTTCCCCGGTCAAGGCCACCCGCTCCTTGAACCTCTCGTCACCCGTGCTGGCATACATCAGCGAGCAGGCGGACAGGTAATGCCCGGTGAGGTGTCCGCGCAGCCCCGAAGTGGGCGATTCCCAACCGCCAAGAGGTTTGGCGGTGGATGGGAGGCCCGCGTTGACGCGAAAGTTATGGAGCAACCGGTCAGCATCCATCGCCAGCAGGTACTTGGCGTCCCGCTCCATCGCCGCCTTGAATGGGCCGTCGAGCAGGCGCACCTCCTGAAGATTGAAAGGCTCGGCTTTCACGGCTGCAACCCGCTCCACGGGCGTGGCACTGAGCATCAGGTGGGGGCCGAAGACACCCACCGCAATAACGATCCCTATCGGGCGCCTCGTCAAAGGTTTCATCATGAAACGTGATAATGACCGCAGATAGACCGGACTGCCACCAAAATGCGCAT
>JBJKSV010000124.1:0-2619 GCA_046703605.1 Limisphaerales bacterium | reverse complement strand
GCGTGATAGATGGCGTCCACGGATTGCACTCCCGCTTCATGAGAGACACCTTTGTGTGAGGCACCGGGTGGCCCGACGAACGGAGAGTCCCCTCAATTCGTCCCCAAGGCTGCAAGGTGATGACGGGCTGCTCGGCCAACTTAGCCACCGCCCGCTGGGCGTAGCCCTGTTCGTGGGCCACCACCAGCAGCGGGGCGTCCTTCACGTTGTCGAAATGAAATCCCCCGTCCTGGTCCGTAACGCGATACGTACATTCGTCGCCGAAGAGTAGTCTGCGATGTCCAAGGACCGGACCCCCAATCTGGCGCGCGAGCGCGACCTCAGCCCCGACGGCGGGTTCCCCATCCGGCAGCAGCACCAAGCCATTCCAACCTTGAGATCGACGCAGCCTGAATTCCACCTCCTGATCCCCGTTGGTTGTCGGGATGGGGCCGCTCACGGTCGATTCGTAGCCAACTGCGCGCACCTCGATTTGGATTGGCCCGGGATTCGATTCAACCCAAGCTGCAAACTGCCCATCGGCGCCGTCCTTCGAGGCCGGCGATCCGCCCGGGCTGCCCTTGATGACAAACCGGAAGGCAGAGATTGGTTTCTCGGTCCCATCATCGATCACACGCCCCTGGATCCGTACCCCGGTTTGTTCATAACGCTCCATCACCACGCTCTGCTCACTCTCGTCCGGGATAATAGTGGCATTGGTCGAGCGGAACCCCGTCCTGTAAAACTCCAGGCTCAGAGGCGTCGAGGGGGCCCCGTCCCACACGAACGAGCCTTCAGGGTCCGTGGTTGTATGGAACTGGAACCGCGCGGGAGCCGCAGCACCGGAGTTCAACTCGACTTGCACGCCCTCCAGAGGACTCCCGGCCTCGTCCGTAACGCGACCTCGGAGCCGATGGCCTGGGGCCAGCACCACGTCCGGGATTGTCGTTGAGCCATCGATAGTCACGCTCAGGGTCTGAGGCGAGTGATGTGCCGCCTGGAAAGACAGCGTTAGCGCGCCTGTGGGCGCATTGAGGATCTGGTATGCCCCCTCTCCCGCTGTCGTCGTGGTTGCGAACGGGTCGAGCCAGTTGCCGTTTTGCGTGACGTGGACCCCGGCGATTGGATTGTGCCCCTCGTCCACTACCCTCCCGACAATGAACGGCCCGCGCTTGAGCACCATCCTGGCGCGCAGCGCCAAAAGGTCCGCTTTCGGGACGGTTGTCGCGCGCGGTGAGGGGTGCGTGCGTGTGTCGCTGACGTATTCCGCCGGCAGAAACACCTGGCTCCTGAGTCGGAATCGAACGTCGTCCCAATCCGGCGGAAGCCGATCGAACGTCCAACGCCCAGCGGGGTCGGTCGTCGTCGTCTCAGAAGCGCCATCGTTGAGCAAGGGCCGAATGGTGGGCGGTGGCCCTGGTCGAAAGATGAGCGACTGGATGCGAATAGAGATCCCGGCCAGCGGTTGGCCCTCCTCGTCGGTAACCACCCCGCCGACGCGAATGCCGGGCGTCATTCGGATTTTGAGGCGCTGTGGGATATCTTCCGGGGCGTCGTGCTGGAACCGCGACCAACTGGCGAACATCCCGGCGTAGCCGATGCGCTCAATGCGGAGCCGGTAATAGAAATCCCCGCGCCCGCTGACAGAGGGCAGCGGGAGTGCGCACTGGCCGTTCTCATCCGTGACTGGTTCGCCCATGACGGTTCCAGTGTTGCTCGCGGTAACTTTGGCCCCGACAACCGGCCTGGAGTTGTTCGCATCGAGGACGGTCAATTGGATTTGGTCCACGGGAATCGCAGGAGAGGTTGGCTGGGTCGGGGATGTAGCCGGAGCGATGGCGCCGATCTCAACCGGCTGACGGTGGTAGGACTGCGTTCCGGCTTGCCTGGAAAACAGCCTTGCCGAACCGACCAGAAGCAGACCCAGAACCGCGACCCCAGCCGCGATGGTGAACCCTGTTCGCCAAGTCGAATGAGGCGCACCCGGCCTGGCTTGAAGCCGAGGGCCGCCGGAAGTCCTTCCCAGATGCTCAATCACGGAGCCGGCCAACGAAACCGGAGCTTGGGCCGAGGCATTCCGCGCCAGAACTACCAGCAACACAGCCGCCGAACACGCCACGCCGTGCTGGACAAAAAACCTCCGAAGCTTTTCCAGTGCCCGGCCAACGCGCATCTTCGCCGCGGCTTCGGTCACCCCAAGCGCCTCACTGACCTCTCCCATGGACATCCCGCGGAAAAAGCGCAGCAGGATCGCTGTCCGGTCTTTTTCGCCCAGCTTGTCCAATCCTTCGTTGAGCAGGGGTTCGATGTCCCTCCAAACCGGGGCCGCCGCGCCATCATCACACTGCATAGTTCCAGCCATCCTTTCGCGAGCGGCCCGCCTTTGATCGCTGCGGACCCGCATTGCCGCCAGGCGACGCGCCGTCCGGTAAAGCCAGGCCGGCAAGGCCGACGGCTTCTTGATCGAGGCAAGCTCGACGGCCAGGGCACAAAAAACCTCCTGGCAAATCTCCTCCGCCGCCGAGTGGCCGCCCACGTGGCGGCGCGCCGTTCCATAGACCAAGCCCGAATAGCGGCGCACCAACTCCGCAAAGGCCTCCTGATTCCCGCGCAGGCAGTAGTCCCTTATGAGCTGTTCAT
>JBJKSV010000123.1:0-7204 GCA_046703605.1 Limisphaerales bacterium | reverse complement strand
GCGCCGGGGCTTTCTCAAAGTTGGCGCGGCGTTGAGCGCGTCACTCCTTGTCCCAGCCATCCTCAGAGGCTCCAATCCTGGCGAGACGCGGCCGAAATTTCGTGTGCTCGTGTTTTCCAGATGTGGTACACGGCGATGGGACACACCAAGGAGAGCTTCCGCGAGCCGTTGTTCCTCGATCACATCCTCGGCGGCATCGAGCTTGCCGCAGGCGTGCGCCACGCCGATCTGACACCCAATGCCTGCCCTGCCGCCACAGGAAAGGACTGAGTCTTGCGCCACGTCACAGCCCCAAGGACCAAGACGAGGACACCCGTTCCGGAGCACCTGCGCCCAGCCCTGCTCCCGGTGGCGGCGCGGGTGTTCTGGTGGGGCAAACCCGAAGAATGGCTGGAGGATCAAATCCGCTTTGCCGCGCAAGTCATGACCTTTGGCGATTGGGACGATACTATGCAGGTTCTGAAGCTCTTGGGAGATCCTCTCTTTCAGCGGGTCTTGCGGGACCCCCCGCCAGGGGTTTTCGACATCAAATCTTGGACCTATTGGCATTGCCGATACCACATGCCGGTTCCGCCTCTACCCGCACGCAAGCTCTGAGTCCATGTTCCGGCCGCATTTCGAAATCTTGCCACGCCCTCAAAAGGCCCTCTGGGCCGAGTTGTCCGAGGTGCCGCGGCAATTCGTCTTGTATGGAGGCACGGCGGTTGCCTTGCGCCTGGGCCACCGGGCATCCGCTGATTTCGACTTTTTTTCGAGTGAACCGTTCAGCGCCGAGGATTTGCTTCACACGCTGAGCTTTCTCAAAGGCGTCCGGATCTTGCAGAACGTCGCCCAAACCCTGAGTGTGGCGCTGGAGCGCGACGGCCCTGTCAAGCTCTCCTTCTTCGGCGGGCTTGCCCTCCGGCGTGTGGGCGAGCCGGATACGACACCTGACGGCGTGCTGACGGTGGCCTCGTTACTGGACCTGGCGGGCCTCAAAGCGGCAGTCCTTACGCAACGGGCTGAATCAAAGGACTACCTCGACCTGCTTGCTATCCTCAACAGCGGGGTCAGCCTTTCCTCCGCGCTAGCCGCTGCCAGTGCCATTTACGGCCAGCAGTACAACCCGCTGCTCACGCTCAAGGCCCTAACCTATTTCGGCGATGGCGATCTGTGGAAGCTCTCCGATGAGCAAAAAGGGCGATTGGTCAAGCTGGCTTCCTCTGAGGGTGCCGATCTTCCGGTCTTTTCTCGACGGCCAGGCGGGTTGACGCCCTCGACTCGCCCTCGCACCCATTGATGCAGACGATCTGGCCACAGGCCGTCGCCGGAGCCATACCGGACAGTGGACGCCTTCACGAAAACCTAGCCACTGCCTCAACACGAGACGAGAGGCTCGCCTCATCGAGGCCGCTTCGAGAGGATCGAAAACCTCGGCAAGCCGGGTTTGGCAACTGCCTTTGCCCAGCGCCACTCAGGGGGAGCCTATGCGGTAGAACGCGCTTGGGCGTTGCCTAGAATTTGTGTCGGAAAAGTATAGAGGCGCACCGATCAGCAGATTCGTTTGGAGGGGCGACCATCCGGGTTGAAACAATTGCGTGCTGACTTCGATGACCGCGGTTTGGTTCGAGATGCCAGTGAAATCAAAACCGAACGCATTGGTTCGAATCCCGAGGTTCCCATCCCTTAGAATTTGTGGCAACACCGTCAGGCCAAAGATCACGCCGCCACCATTCGTCCCACCATCGACCGCAGTTCCGTAAAGCGTGCTGCCGCTCAACACGAATTTTGAATCGCATTGCGCGCCGATCATCCGATCGAAGTTCTTTAGGGTCGAAAAACTCGCTCCATTGGTGAACGTCATAAAGATCGTGCCCTCGTTGGAAGTGCCCCCTACACCGGTCGTGCCGTAGAGCGTGGTGCCGTCCAACACCACACCGCCGATCGGGTAAGCACCATCGGCGTTGGTTCCCGACGCCAAAGGGCTTCCGCTGACGTTGTTTGTTCCAAGAAAAGTAGCTGAAAATGCCTTGATCACCGAAAAATCCTAGCCGTCGGTATTGATTCTGAAAACCGTCCCGTTGCCGGCCGTGCCGCCAAATTGGGTCGTGCCGTAGAGCGTGTTCCCGTCCGTCACCAATTCGCCTCGGGGCCGGTTACCGTCGCTGTTGGTCCCCCAAAGCAAGGGGACGGTCGCAGAAAAACTGTGTAGATCAATGAAGTCGCTACCGTCCGTGTTTATTTTGAAAACGCTGCCGCTATAGGCCGCACCGCCCGTGAACGTTGTCCCGTAAAGGGCATTGCCGATCAGAACCATGCCGCCATCGGGACGGGGACCGTACTTAAAACTGTGCAGAACGCTATACCCGGTGCCGTCCGTCCTGATTTTGAAGATGGTTCCGCCGGCATTCGTTCCACCGCCGGTGGTCGTGCCATAGAGTGTGTCGCCGCTTAGCACCAAGCCTGTCAGGGGAGCAGAACCGTCGCGGCTCGCGCTGCCGAAACTGTGAAGGATATTGTAAACCTGCCCAGGAGTCTGAACCGCTCTCAGTCCCAGCGCAATGAAGAGAATTCGAACCAAGGTTTTCATAACGTCCGCTCCACTGGCACCTACTGGATTTAGGAAGGAAAGTCGGACGGCGTCAAGCGCATTATTCGATCCGGACAGCGCGTCTGCGGCTCCCGCCCACTCGACGTCGCCCACCGCCTGAGGCATATTGGCCGATGGACAACAGGCCGATAACCCTTCGCGGGCGGGGCGCCAGTTTTAATCCTCCGAACCGCTTCGAGCGCATCTCATTTGAACCGGACGCCGAGTGGGACCCCGCGCAGGACCCGGCTCCGGCTACACAGTTCTTCCGCGATGCCTCCCAATCGCTCATTACCTACAACAACAGCCCCGACATCCCGTTCCAAGCAAGCATCAATCCTTATCGCGGCTGCGAGCACGGTTGCTCCTACTGCTATGCCCGCCCCTTTCATGAGTATTTGGGCTTCTCCGCCGGCCTGGATTTCGAGAGCAAGATCATGGTCAAAGAGAACGCTCCCGAATTGCTCCGCCGCGAGCTGTCTTCTCCATCCTGGAAGCCGCAACTGCTGGCCATGAGCGGCGTGACCGATTGCTACCAGCCTGCCGAGCGCCGCCTGCGCCTCACGCGCCGGTGCTTGGAGGTTCTGGCGGAGTTTCGCAACCCGGTCAGCATCGTCACCAAGAATTACCTGGTCACGCGCGACCTGGACCTCTTGCGTGAGTTGGCCGCCCACAAAGCCGCCCAGGTCAATCTCTCGATCAATTCCCTTGATAGCGATCTGGCGCGCAAGCTCGAACCCCGCGCCGCCACGCCCAGACAGCGCCTGGCCGCCGTGGAGGCCCTCTCCAAAGCCGGGGTCCCCGTCGGTGTATTGGTCGCCCCAATCATCCCGGCGCTCAACGACCATGAAATCCCATCAGTCCTCGCCGCCGCCAAGGCAGCCGGCGCCCAATGGGCCGCGAGCGAGGTCCTGCGGCTGCCCCTGGCCGTGGCGCCGATCTTCGAAGGCTGGCTTCAGCAGAACGTGCCTGGTATGAAGGAGAAGATCCTTGGCCGAATCCGTTCCATTCGAGGCGGCAAGCTGAACGACCCGCGCTTCGGAGTCCGCATGCGTGGCGAGGGCATCTTCGCTGACCAGATTTCCCAGGTATTTCACGTGGCCCGCCGCAAGGTGGGCATCCCGGAGGACGGACCCGGCTTGTCCACGGGAGCCTTCCGTCGGCCGGAAGGGCCACAGTTGGCGCTGGGCCTTTAAGTCACGCTTTGCGAGGGAGCTTCGGGATCTGCTCGACTCGGCGCTGGCGTTTGTACTCCCGGTAACGGCGCCGGATAGCTTCCAGCAGATCCTCTCGCCGCGTCGCGGGCGCTTTGGAGAGCGCGTCTTGAAGCAGGCTTCTGTAGGTGTTCATCCAGCGGACGCGATGCCTTGGTTCGCCCGCCGTTGCCTCGTATAAAGCTTCCAGCAGCCTATCGAGATCGGATCTCATTCAGGGAAGCAGGCCCTGAGGATCTCCTCAGCCTTCTGTTTCGACATCGTGCCATGCCAAAGCGGGATCTTGTCTTGAAGCAACTCCAACGTGGCCGCCACTTGTTCGCTGAGGACCTTGTCCGGGAATTCCGGGTGAGCCGTGGTGAGCGAGAGGAATTTGCCGAACCGTAGGAGCTCTTCGATTGTGCGCCTGTGCGCCGCAAGATCTTCCGCGCTCTGTGAGTCTAAAAGGTGGTCATCTTCCCATTGGGAAAGGGCTGTGATGCTCTGGCCCCACGCTTCAACGGCCTCGCTGAGTTCGCGGTGTGCGCGTGCCACGAACCGCTCGAAATAGTCTGGCATTGCGGCTGGAATAGCAGCTTGCATAGTCTAATCCTAGCATATCCCGGAAGAATGGAAAGCCCGGGCCAGCGTTCGTCCGTTTTGCGCCTGGTTGCTTGCTGGACGCCGGATGATCTCCCTTGCACGCGGCCTGCCGATGCTGGATAATTGGCACGTTTACATGAAGGCAAGAGACCTCCAGGATATGCTTCAGAAGACGCCGTTCCAGCCATTCGACGTTTGCCTGGACCATGGCCAAAGCCTTTGTGTTGAGCATCCCGACTGCATTCTCTTCAGCCGCCGCAAGACCTCCTGTGTGCTCGCGGAAGGCGCTCACTTCCGCTTCGTTGATCTCGACCGCCTCAGCAGCATGCGATGAGTGAACGAGTGATTTCAGATGTCCTGGCCAAACCCGATGTAGCGTTGGAAATGACGCTGCGCCCCTCCCTCTTTGCGGAATTCACAGGCCAGGCCAAGGTAAAGGAGCGACTGGAAATTACGGTCGCCGCCGCCAGACAAAGGAGCGAACCGATTGACCACATCCTCCTGAGCGGCCCGCCCGGCCTGGGCAAGACCACCTTGGCGAATATCATTGCCAAGGCGATGGGCGCCAACATCAAGAGCACCAGCGGCCCGAGCATTGAAAAGGCAGGCGATTTGGCGGGGCTCCTGACTAACCTGGAGTCCGGCGATGTCCTCTTCATCGATGAGATTCACCGCCTGCAAAAGACCATCGAGGAATACCTTTACCCCGCCATGGAAGATTTCAAGCTGGACATCATCATCGACCAGGGGCCAAACGCCCGGAGTGTTCGCTTGAACCTGCCTCGCTTTACCTTGATCGGCGCCACGACCCGCAGCGGTCTGCTCACCGCCCCCCTGCTCACCCGGTTTCCCATTCGGGAGCGCCTCGACTACTACCAGGCCGAGCAGCTCCTCCAGATCGTTCTCCGTTCGGCCCGGCTCCTCGGCGTCGAAATCGAGGAACAGGGCGCCAACGAAATCGCCCGCCGCAGCCGGGGAACGCCGCGCATCGCCAACAACCTCCTGCGCCGCGTCCGCGATTTTGCCCAGGTCCGGCACCAGGGCCGAGTGACCGGCGAGATCGCCCAAGGCGCCCTCGCCCTGCTCGAAATCGACGAAAACGGCCTCGACGAAATGGACAAACGCATCCTCGACACCATCATCGTTAAGTTCGCCGGCGGCCCGGTTGGTCTCGGCTCCCTCGCCGTGGCGGTCGGAGAGGAGCCGGATACGCTCGAAGAGGTCTATGAGCCCTACCTCATCATGGAAGGCTACCTCAAACGCACGCCCCAGGGCCGCGTCGCCACTGAACTCAGCTTCAAAAAGCTGGCCCTCAACCCGCGCGAAGGCAGCCAGCCTGGCCTGTTCTGAGCTTACTTCTTGACCCGATAAAACTGCACGGCGCCATTCTTGGAGAGCGTCGCCTGGAATTGGCCCGAGGCGCCCCCTTTCGTCACTGTGGCGGTGGCATTGGCGTATGGCCCTTGAGGTTGAGAAGCGGATTCAATCGTGAAGGCTGTGGGAGAATCCGACGCGGAGGCGGTGAATTGGAGCGTCACGTTCTGGCCGGAAAGGGCAATGCTCGTGAGGGTGATCTGCCCCGTCGGAGGAACCCCGCCTAGCCGCTGAATCCGGTAGAAAAACAAGCTCTGGTTTGCGGGGAGTGTGGCCTGAAACTCCCCGGGACCAGCCCCCGGTTTGATGCTGGCAAGCGTGTTGGTGTAAGGGCCTTCGGCGACAGGCGAGGCCAGCAGCGCAAACGACGAAGCCGAATCACCCGCCACTCCCGTGAATTGTATCGTCACCATCCCCCCCGAGACCTGTATTCCCGTGATAGATACCGGCCCTCCAGTCCCGCCACCGCCGCCCACATTGATAACCGGCACGGCCATGGTGGTGGAGCGGTTGGCGCCCGGCGGCGAGAACGCCCTCCAAACCGGGGCGTTTTGGCTGTAGTCATCGGTGTAATAGACGTTGCCAACTGCATCCCACCCGACATCGATATCCTGGTGAGTGATTTCGCCGCTCATCGTCACCCCGAGGTCCAGGTTGACTACTGGCACGCCGTTGCTTGCGTAAAAGACCTGCGTGCAGCCGTTGGTGGGAAAGGGACCGAACTGAATCCCTCCAAAGGCGACGGCCACATAGGTTCCACTCGGATCGACAGAGATTCCATTGGCGCCACCCATCGTGTTGTCCCCGCCGCCAATCGCCCAATCCGCGTAAAACTCCGGCGCGCCGCTGTTGGTGCCCGGATCATAGGCGGGGAAGCGCAGCACGCGTGGGCGTGGGTCACCGGGGCTGGCGGTCGATTGGATCGTGTAAATATTCCCCGCCTTGTCGAGGGCCACATCAAAGGGCTGCAAGTTTAGCACATTGGTCAGGCTCACGTCGTTGGTCACCCCAACCACCGTCGTCCCGTAATCGTCCGCCGCAACGGTGCCATCGGTCGTGAGCTCGTATTTCAAAATGCCCAGTGAACCTTCCATCGTATCCGCCATCCAGAGCGAACCATGGGTACTGCTGCCCGAAATGGCGGGTCCGGCCAGGCTCACCAGGCTCCCGCTGTGGTTAGTGGCCCAGTTCTGCGCGCCAAGCACTTGCAGTTCCGAGTTGGTGGAAATGGCCGCGTCCCAGCGCAAGACCACGCCCAAGCTGGTCCAATCCTCGACATACACGTGCCCGTCGTCCGAGACCTCCAGGTGCCAGGGACTTAGCGTGTCCCCGGCCCAGTTATAGCCGCCCGTCGTCCACTCCCCGCCTTCGGCGGGACTGCCGTCCGCATTGAGCCGCAATATCCCCACATTGTCGCCGGGCAAGCCACCCACCCCGGGATAGGAGTTGGCCACGTACACCCGAC
>JBJKSV010000122.1:0-2939 GCA_046703605.1 Limisphaerales bacterium | reverse complement strand
AGCGGCGTAACCCGGTTTTCGAAGCGGTCAAATCGCTTTACACCGAAGGTCTTGACGCCTGCCTGCGGTACCCTTGGGGAACGGTTCTGGCCTCCGTCGCGCTGCTGGGAGCCGCCCTCCTGCTGGTCCCGCACATCGGGGCCGAGTTCATGCCCAAGCTCGATGAGGGCGCCCTATGGGTCCGCGCAACGATGCCCTACACCATTTCCTTTGATGAATCGCGCAAGGTCGCCCCGCAAGTTCGCAAAATCCTCCGCTCCTTTCCCCAAGTCACTACCGTCGCCGACGAACACGGACGCCCGGACGATGGCACCGACCCTACCGGCTTCTTCAACGACGAGTTCTACGTCGGCCTCAAGCCCTACTCTGAGTGGACGGGCCGGTATCCGACAAAGCCGAAGCTGATCGCGGCCATCAACTCGGAACTCACAAACAATTTCCCGGGCATCATCTTCAACTACACCCAACCGGCCGAGGACGCCGTCGATGAGGCGGAGACCGGCTTGAAAAGCGCCCTGGCAGTCAAGGTATTTGGCACGGAGCTTCAAACATTGGAAGCCAAGGGCAAGGCCATTAAGCACGTGCTGGAGCAGGTGCGAGGCATCCGGGACGTCACCTTGGTGCAGGAGTTGGGCCAGCCCAGCCTCCGCGTCACCGTGGATCGGGCCAAGATCGCGCGCTACGGCCTGAATGTGGCCGACATCAACGGCCTGCTCGAGGCGGCCGTCGGCGGCGCTGTGGCCACCCAGGTGGTGCAACAGGAAAAGGAATTCGATCAGGTGGTCCGCCTGGACCAGCAATACCGCGACAACCCGGAGGAGATCGGCAACATCCTGGTGCCCACGCCAGGGGGACAGCAGATCCCGCTCAAAGAATTCGCGCACCTTCGCGTGGTCAGCGGCGCTTCCTTCATTTATCGCCAGAACAATTCCCGTTACATCGGCGTCCAGTTCTCTGTGGAGGGACGCGACCTGGCCGGCGCCGTCGAAGACGCGATGCGGCAGGTCAAGGCGGCCGTACCCCTGCCGGCGGGCTATTGGTTGGATTGGGGTGGAGAATACAAAGAATACACCGCCTCCCGCGCCCAACTGGAAGTGGTGCTTCCGCTAACATTGGCGGTGATCTTTCTGCTGCTCTTCGCGCTCTACAGCAATCTCAAGTTCCCATTCATCACCGTGATGGGTGTTCTGCTCTCTGCGCCCGTGGGTGGAATCCTGGCCTTGTGGATTTCCGGCACCCCCTTCTCGGTTTCGTCGGGCATCGGCTTTTTGGCCCTGTTTGGCGTCTCGGTGCAAACCGCCGTGGTCTATATCTCCTACGTAAACGAACTGCGTCGCGGAGGCATGGACATGTTCAAAGCCGTGCGCGAAGGCGCTATCTTGCGGCTGCGTCCGGTTATGATGACTGCGCTGGTCGCCGCCTTCGGGTTGCTGCCCGCCGCCCTGGCGACTGGAGTCGGCACCGATTCTCAGCGTCCTTTTGCCATCGTGGTGGTCAGCGGCCTGTTTTCCCTGCTCTTGATTACGGTGTTTCTCCTGCCCGCTCTCTATGCGATTGTCGCCCGACCCGGCGACCGGCTCGAGGTGTGATGCGCTCGAGCACACCCCTTGACCCCGGCTTCTGCTGTGCGGTACACTGCGTGCGGTTGATCGGACCTCGCCAGTTCTAACTCTCAACCGAAAGGCGTTCCTATGGGATTGACGACATTGACATTGGAAATCGGCAACCCTGCCAAGCCGGCCGTCACCGAGAAGGTCACCCTTCTCGTGGATTCCGGAGCGATCTACTCGGTTGTGCCGCGGGAGATTCTTGAGCGATTGGGCATACAGCCGATCCTCACTGAAGAATTCCAGCTTGCTGACGGGAGCAGGATTGCGCGCAAGAAGGGCATCGCCTTGTTCCGCTATGAAAACCGCGCCGGGGGAGCCGATGTGATATTCGGCGAGCCAGGTGACGGCCTGCTTCTTGGGGCGTTCACGCTGGAGGCCTTGGGCCTTGTCCTCGATCCTCTGCGCCGTGAACTCAAGCAGTTGCCTATGGTGCTGGCCTGCTCGGCCATGTCCTCCAGAAAATAGCCTCCCTCATGCTCTTGCTCTTGCTCCTGCTCTCGCTCTCAATCCTTCGGGGGCAAGCAACACCGAGAGTGGGGTAGAGAGCAAGAACCTGGCACGTCCTCAAAGTCCTCAGTGGCAGCCCGCCCTGCCCATCCGCCCGGCCTTAGGCCTGGATAACGGTCACCACCCGGCCGGCGGGCGTCCTGGCCTGTTCGGCCCGTGTCCGCTGTTCGAGCGGTGGTTGGCCGCTGCGCTGGTCAAACACGACCAGCCAGCCGGTGCCCAGTCCCAGCCCGGCCAGGTAACCGTCCAATTGTTTCAAACCCTCCGTCAGCGGGTCGGGCCGTCCGTCGCGCCAGGCTTTCAACTCCAATCCCAGCGTCTCGCCCGCGTAGCGCACGCACAGGTCCATCCGCCCGGCGCCCACGGCGTACTCGCGCTCAATCGTCCCTTCGGCATTGGTGATTCGTTGCAGAAACGCCATCAGCACCAGGTGCGGCGCTATCTCCGGGTAATTCGAGGTCTTCAGGAGCGGTTCGCCGTGCTGCCGCCAAAAACTCAGAAACGCCTCCAAGAGCGCGTTCAAGTCCAGCCGCCCATCCGCTTTGAGCCAGGTCGGTTGCAGGGTGGGAATGAAGTCCTGCGTGGTTTGATTCAAGGCGCGCGGCACCACTTCCTTATAAATCTCGTTAGCCATGCTCGGAGCACGGCCCGGTTCGCGCCGCAGCAGGCCCAGGTCGATCACGTATTGCACGTCGTCGTCGGACACGTCCTGCGCGAGAACCTCGCCGGCCAGGATCGGCTGGAGCACGCGGCGAACGCGCGGCTCGCGCAGTTTGTCCACCAATTGGTCCAGGTGCGTATCGCGGCGCAGGATCAAGTTCT
>JBJKSV010000121.1:0-2714 GCA_046703605.1 Limisphaerales bacterium | reverse complement strand
GTATAAAAGACCTGTCTCTTCGTCCCGGACCAGCTTTGCCTCGGCCCGGGACGTTGTCGTTGGCCCCAGCTTGTGCCCGCGAATCTCGCGGGTTGTTCCCGGGGTGGGCGATTTACAATGAGCGGCTGACGGTATGGCAATTTGGCGGCGTGACGGCGATTTTGGCCGCGCTGGCTGTGGCCATTCGGGCAAAAGAGAGTAATATTACCAGGGAACTTCCGCCAGGGAGGCCATGGCCTGGAGGCGCGACCCAATCATCCGCCGGAGGCAGATTGCGCCGCCCCCAAGAGGCAGGGCACTAGCCTAAATCCGATTACGAAAGAAACGAGACAACGATTAGAACAATGGATACGCCCAGCACTATCAAAGACCCAGTCTGCGGGATGGCCATTCAACCGGAAAAGGCCGCCGGCACCCGGGCGCACCGAGGCACAACCTACTACTTTTGCAGCCCACACTGTCTGGAGCAATTTCAGGCGGATCCGGGCAAATACGTGGGCACGCCATCCAAACCGTCAGTGTCAGCGGATTCCGCCGCGAAATACACCTGCCCGATGCACCCGGAGGTTGTCACCGATCACCCTGGAAAATGTCCCAAATGCGGGATGGCGTTGGAGCCAGTCAGTGCGGCTGCCGGTGATTCCGCGTCGGAAGCGCCTCATGCGGATCAATCCTGTTGCGGTCTGGAGCATCATCACAATCACGCCCAGCGTGGACACCCTGGCCAGGTCGCCACTCAGACGCCGGATGCCAAACAGCCGCCAAAGCCGGCGGCCGGAACATACTTTTGCCCCATGCATCCGGAGGTGGCCTCCGAAGAACCGGGCGCCTGCCCCAAATGCGGGATGGCCTTGGAACGGAACCCGGCGTGGGTCGAGCCCTCAGCCGGCAAGACCATCTACACCTGCCCGATGCATCCCGAAATCGAGCAGGACCACCCGGGTGATTGCCCCAAATGCGGCATGCGCCTCGAACCGAAGACCATCGTCGCGCCCGAGTCCGAGGAGGATGCCGAAATCCGTTCGCTCTCCCTCAAATTCTGGATTGGCCTGGTGCTCACCATTCCCGTGCTGGCCATCGCCATGGGCCATTGGCTGGGGCTCAACGTGGACGCATTCATTCCGCAGAGCGTTTCGAAATGGGTTGAGTTCGGCCTGACCACGCCGGTCGTCCTGTGGGCCGGCAGCCTGTTCTTTGTCCGGGGCTGGAAATCCATCATTCACCGCAGTCTGAACATGTTCACCTTGATAATGGTGGGTGTCGGCGCCGCCTATTTCTACAGCGCGGTGGCGGTTCTGTTTCCCGGCGCCTTTCCCGCTTCCTTCCGCCGTAACGGCGAGGTGGGTCTTTACTTCGAGGCGGCGGCGGTCATCACCGTGCTGGTTCTGATGGGCCAACTGCTCGAAGCCAAGGCCCGCAGCCGGACCGGCCAGGCCATCAAGGCCCTGCTCGGCCTGGCGGCCAAGACCGCCCATCGCGTCCGCAACGCCCAGGAGCAAGACGTGCCCGTGGACGAAATCCAAAGGGGCGACCAACTCCGCGTCCGCCCGGGGGAAAAGGTCCCGCTCGACGGTGTGATTCTCGAAGGCAAGAGCAATCTGGACGAGTCGATGATCACCGGCGAACCCCTGCCCGTCGAAAAAGGCCCGCAGGACAAGGTCATCGGGGCCACGGTCAACCAAACCGGCTCATTCCTGATGCGAGCGGAGAAGGTGGGCTCGGAAACGCTGCTCTCCCAGATCATCCACATGGTCTCCGAGGCCCAGCGCAGCCGCCCCCCCATCCAAAAGCTGGCCGATACCGTGGCCGGCTACTTTGTCCCGGCGGTCATCGGCGCGGCGATTCTCACCTTTATTATCTGGGCGGTGTGGGGACCAGTGCCAGCCCTGGCCTTTGCCCTGGTCAACGCCGTCTCCGTGCTCATCATCGCCTGCCCCTGCGCGCTGGGCTTGGCTACGCCCATGTCCATCATGGTTGGAGTGGGCTGGGCGGCCCAATCGGGCATCCTCATCAAGAACGCCGAAGCCATCGAGCGCACCGAGAAAGTCACGCACCTGGTTACTGACAAGACCGGCACCCTCACGGCTGGCAAACCGAAAGTAACGAGCATTGTGGCTGCGGATGGCCTCGACCAAACAGAACTCTTGCAACTCGCCGCTTCGCTCGAACAGCAAAGCGAACACCCTCTGGCCCGCGCCATTGTCGATGGCGCCAAAGAAAAGCAACTCCAGTTGCAGACCGTGGATGCCTTCCAATCCACCACCGGCGGGGGCGTGGAGGGAAGGTTCAACGGCGAACTGGTCCGCGTCGGCAAAGAGAAATTCCTGCGCGAAGCGGGTATAACCATCTCCGATGACCTGGCCCAGAAGGCGCGCGCGCTTCAGGAAAAGGCCCAGACCGTCGTCTGGCTGGCCAAAGGCAAACGAGCCTTGGGCCTGCTTGGCATTGCCGACCCGATCAAAGACACCACACGGGACGCCATCCAGACCCTGCACGGTCTGGGTATCAAGGTGATCATGTGTACCGGCGACAACCGCAAGACCGCCGTGGCGGTGGCGCGCGAGTTGGGCATCGATGAAGTCCTCTCCGAGGTCATGCCCCAGGACAAACATGACATCGTCAAGCAGTACAAAGCCCAAGGCGCGGTCGTTGCCATGGCCGGAGACGGCATCAACGACGCCCCGGCCCTGGCCGCCGCCGACGTGGGCGTGGCC
>JBJKSV010000120.1:0-6475 GCA_046703605.1 Limisphaerales bacterium | reverse complement strand
CAAATTGCCGCCGCCGGCCAAGCGCACCGAACCAGGACGCTGTTTGTCCACGCAGCCACCGGACGCCGAGGGCTGGATTGAAGTGTGCGCCGGGACCGCGCTCGGCGCCTCCGATGTCATCCGGTTCGACCACGGGCGGCGGACCTATGCCATTTATCGCGGGCCGGAAAGCGAACTCTACGCCACAGACGGCCTCTGCACACACGGCAACACCCACCTCTCTGAGGGCCTCGTGATGGGCAAGCTCATCGAGTGCCCCAAGCACAACGGGCGATTCAACCTCTCGGACGGCTCGCCGGCGCGCGTGCCGGTCTGCCGCGGCCTGCCGACTTATCCCGTTGCCGAGCGCAATGGGAAAATATTAGTGAACGTCACCCGCCCGGGCGGCGCAGGCGCGCGGCCGCAAAAGACCTGCCACCTGCGGGTTGTCAGCAATCGCAGCGTCGCCACGTTCATCAAGGAACTCGTGCTCGAACCGGTTTCGCCCGCCGACGCCGTTACGTTCGCGCCCGGCGATTATCTCCAATTCGATATTCCCGCCTATCAGGAAATCCGTTTTGCCGATTTTGACATTCCCGAGCCGTACGCCGGGGTGTGGAAGGCGCAGCATGTCCTGGATCTGGTTGCGCGCAATCCTCAGGAAGGGCGGCGCAACAACTACTCCATCGCCAGCAATGCCGTGACCGAACGCGGGTTGCGTCTCAACGTCCGCATCGCCACGCCGCCGCCCGGGCAGGATTGTCCGCCTGGCGCCGGTTCGAGTTATATGTTCTCGCTGAAGCCCGGAGACGTGGTCACCGCCATCGGCCCCAGCGGGGATTTCCACATCAAACCCACCCAGCGGGAGATGGTCTATATCGGCGGGGGCGCGGGCATGTCGCCTTTGCGCGCCCACCTCGCACACCTCTTGGAAACGGAAAACAGTGCGCGCAGAATCAGCTATTGGTATGGCGCCCGTTCGCGCCAGGAGCTTTTCTATGGCGACTACTTCGAGCAACTCGCCCGCGAGCACGGGAATTTTTCCTTTCATCCGGCGCTGTCCTCGCCGTTGCGGGAGGACCACTGGACGGGTCACAGGGGATTCATTCACGAGGTGGTGCTGGAGCAGTTGTTGAGCCAGCATCCGCGCGTCCAGGCCGTGGAATTCTATCTGTGCGGACCGCCGCAAATGATCAGGGCCTGCAACAAAATGCTTGCCGGCTTGGGCGTGTCGCCCGCGCAAATCGCCTACGACGAATTCTAGTCTTTGTGATGCAACTCAGACCCACGCGTCATCTCCGGGGCATGGATCCCACCCGGAGGGTCATGGGGCGGCCTTGAGGACATAGCCAACGCCCCGGACCGTGTGCAGGAGTTTTAGGTCCGAGTCAGCGTCAATTTTTTCGCGAAGCCGCTTGATATAGACATCCACGAGGTTTGTGCCCGGATCGAAATTGTACTCCCAGACCTTTTCCAGGATGGCCATGCGTCCGCAAATGCGTTCGGCGGAACGCATAAGAAATTCGAGCAGGCGATATTCACGAATGGTCAACTCGATCCTCCGCTCGCCCCGCCGGGCCTCGTGGCTCACCGTATCGAGAATCAAATCGGCCACGCGCAGCACGGTGGATTTCGTATCGCCGCCCCGGCGCGTCAGCGCGCGCACTCGCGCCACGAGTTCCACCAACTCAAAGGGCTTGGGCAAATAGTCTTCGGCGCCGGCGTCGAGCCCCTCGACCCGTTCGTTGAGTTCACCTCGAGCGGAAAGCAAAAGAACGGGCGTGCGATTCTGGCGCTCGCGCAACCGCCGCAGAACGCTCAGGCCGTCGCAGCCCGGCAACATGATGTCGAGCACAATACCGTCGAAAGCGGCGGCGCTGGCCGCAGCCAAAGCGTCGTTGCCGTTTCGGCAGATCTCCACGGCAAAGCCTTCTCTTTGCAGCGCCTTGCAGACAAACGACGCGGTTTTCCGCTCGTCTTCGACAACCAGCACTCGCGTAAAGGAGTTCAATTTAAGCTCTGTGACCTCTCATCCCCAATTGTTCAGACCGCCGCCTCAGACTCCGGACGCTTTTTCAAGAACCGTTCATGGACCCGGATTAAGACGAAATAAACCGCCGGCGTGGCGATGAGTGAGAGCAAAACCGAGAAGCACAGGGCACCAATGACGGCCACACCCAGCGGTTGGAGCATTTGAGCGCCCGTGCCCACGCCGTAGGCCAGCGGCAGCATTCCCAATCCCGCGGCGAGCGAAGTCATGAGCACGGGACGCAACCGCCGGCGCCCGGCGCGCACCAGGGCGTCTTCCAGACTCAACCCCTCGGCGCGGAGGTGATCCACAAAATCGAGCATAAGAATGCCGTTCTTGGCGACGATGCCGACGCCGATGATGGCCCCGAGGTAGGAAACGATGTTCAAGGTGATCCCCGTTGCCCACAAACCCACCATGGTTCCGAACAACGCCAGTATCGAGCCGAACACGATGGCAATCGGCTCGTAAAATGACCGAAACTCAATCAGCAAGACCGTAAACACCAGAAGGATGGCCGCCAGCAGCACCGCCCCCAGGTTGCGGAAAGATTCCTGTTGCAGTTTGTACAACCCGCCATACTCCACCGAACCGGCAGGAAGCCAACTGACCTTGCTTAGCCTGGCCTGGACCTCGCGCATCGCCGTCCCGAGGTCAACCCCTTCCAGCCGCGCGGAAACAATGTCGTCCTGCCTGAGGTTGTCCCGGTTCAATTCGACCTCGTTGGGCCGCATGCTCACCTCGGCCACTTGTTCCAAGCGCACCAGCGCGCCGTCCAGGGTGCGAATGGGCAGATTGCGCAGCGAATCCACGGTGTCCACCTCCTTTCGGTCAGCCAGGACGCGGATGTTCACGACGCGATCGCCTTCAAGAACGTAGGATGAAATCTGGCCGAAGAGCGCGGTGTTGACCGCGTTGGCAATGTCCTGGGCATTTAACCCGAACCGCTCGGCATCCACGGGACGCACCCGCAAATTGATCGAGGGGCCGGTCACAGTCAGTCCGTCAAACGTGTCCACGATCCCGGGAATTTTTGAGATGATCGCTTCCACGCGCGGCGCGGTTTTTTCCAGCCAGGCCTCATCGGGCGAATACAAGAAGATTTGAATCGGATCGGGGGCCATCTGCAAATCGCCGACCAGGTCCTCCAGGTAACCATGAAAGTCCCAGCGGATCATCGGGAAGCGACGGTTGAAGTCGTGGCGCATTCCGGCCAGCACTTGTTCGGTCGTGTGCTCCCGATTGGCTTTGAGTTTGATCAGGTAATCGCCGCGATCCGGTTCAGTGATGAACGGACCGAGTTGGGTTCCGAGCCGGCGCGAGTAGCCCTGGACGTCGGCGTTGGTGCTGATGCTCTTTTCGGCTTCATCCAGAATGCGCGAGGTCTCCGCCAGGCTGGTTCCCGGCTGCGCCTGGAAATCCATGACAAATCCGCCTTCGTCAAAATTGGGGAGAAAGCCGGTTTCCAACTGCCGATACATGAAATAGCCGCCGCAGAGGATGAGGGCGCAGGCCAGCAGGGTCAGCCATGCGTGCCGCAATGCCCAGCGCACCGACACCTCGTAGAGCCGAATGATTCGCCGCAGCAAAAACCCGCCTTGCTCGTCCGATGCCGCCTGCCCGTGCTCCAGCTTTCCACGACTACGAATGAACCAACCCGCCAGCGAAGGGGTTAACGTCACCGCCAGGAGCAAAGAGACCAACAGGGCCACAACCATGGTCAAGCCCAGCGCGCGGAAGAACACACCGGCCATGCCGTTCAAATAGGCCAGCGGCAGGAACACGACCACCGGCGTGAGGGTCGACGCGACAAGGGGCCTGAAGATTTCCCCAATGGCCTCCTGGATGCCCTCGAAGCGCGGCCGGCCGGAGGCGATTTTGGCGAACATGGCCTCGACCACCACGATGGCGTCGTCAATGACCAGGCCAATAGCGGCGGCGACTCCACCGAGGGTCATCATGTTGAAGCTCATGTGCATGACCTTCATTGCCACGCAGGTGATGAGCACCGTTATTGGAATGGCGACAATGGCCGTCAGCACGCTGCCCCAATTCTTCAGGAAGAAAAACAGGATGATAACCGACAGAATCAACCCGAACACAATCGCGTCCCGGACGCTCCCAACCGAGTCGCGGACGAATTGCGATTGGTCATAGAAAAACGACAGGTGCATGTCCGGTGGGAGTTGCCCGTGGAGTCTTTTCAAGTCGGCTTGGAGAGAGGACGCGATTTGGAGGATGTTCGCGTCGGGCTGGCTTTCGATGTTGAACAACACCGCCTGGCGCCCCTGCGCCGTGACAACCGTGTAGTTCGGTTCCGGCCCGCGTCGGACGCGGGCCACGTCGTCGATTCGGATGGGATGGCTGCCCCTGACGGCGATGACCACATTGCCGATGTCCGCCGGTGAATGCACACGGCCATCCACCTTTGTAAGATACAGATGATAATTCTGGGCGATCATGCCAGCCGCGGCGACGAGATTGTTTCTCGTCAAGGCGTCTCGAACGTCCTGCAGGGCGAGTTGAGCGCCTTGCAATTTCAGCGGGTCCACGATGACGTGATACTCGGGCACGTGCCCCCCCAGGATTTCCACCTTGGCGACGCCGGGGATTTGCAGAAAGAGCGGCTTGATCGTGTAAGTGGCCGTATTCCACAGGTCCATCTGGTTGCGCGTCGAGCTGGTAAGACTGATGCCGATGATCGGGTAGCTGAGTGAAAACGCCACGCGCGAAACGTCGGTCACGGCGGTGGGCGGCAGGTCGCTGCGGATTTCGGAGATCTGGCCCAGAACATAGGTCTCGGCCTGCAACATGTCCGTGCCCCAATTGAAGACGACGTTGATGATGGCCGAACCTCGAGCGGTTGAAGAAATGACGGAGGCGACGCCTGGAATGCCTTTGACCGCCTCCTCGATAGGCCGCGTGATGGTGGCCATCATTTCGTTGGCCGGCATGATGCCATTGTTCACCATCACGACCACGCGTGGAAAATCGGTTCGAGGGAACACCGAAGAGGGCGTGTGCAGCGCCGAGAATAACCCCGCAAGACACAGAACGGCCGCGATGAAGGTGATGGAGATCGCGTGGTGGGTGGCGAATCGGCCCAGCCGTGAGGATCGCTCGGATGTCATTGCAGGGGGGGCCTTGAGGAATGGGTGGCCGGCACCTCATTGGCGGACGCAGTCACCACGTTGATCTTCGTCTTATCCGGCAGCCCATAAGCGCCGACGGTCACCACCGTGTCGCCGACTTTGAGTCCCTTGCCCTGAACTTCCACCCAGCCGTTTTCACGAAACCCGGTTTGCACCGGCGTTCTTATGGCGTGATCGCCTTGAACCAGCGAAATGACGCTGTGGCCGGTTTCGTCCGTGACGACGCTTTGCTCCGGGGCCGCCAGGCAATTGGTGCGAACCTCCGTGACGATTCGCAACGATACAAACTGGCCGGGCCGCAATCCGCTGTTCGCCGGCAGGGCCGCCCGCACCCGCACGGTGTTGTTGTTCGTGTTCACCGTCGGGCTGAGGTATGTGATCGCGGCCTTCACGGGGGGATCGGTCAGCACCTGCATTTCCTGGCCTGTCTTCAGTTCACCCGCCTGCGACACCGGGATGTCGGTGTTGACCACCAGCCGGCTCAGATCCATCACGTCCGCCACGACCGTGTTCACGTCCACCGCCGCGCCCGGCTTGACGTTGAGGCTCACAATGGTGCCGGACAAGGGCGCGACGACCTGGAGTGAATCCAACTGGGCTTCCGCGGTCTGCAGGTTGCGCAGGGAGGTGTTGTGCTGGGCGTAGAGTGTCTTCTGGCGCGCCAGTTCCTGTTGGGCGTAGTCGAGCGTGGCGGCGCCTGAATTCAGTTCCACCACCACGTCCCCCTTCTTTACCATCTGCCCTTCAACGGCATTGATCTTGGCTACGACTCCGGCCACAGCCGCCGCCAGCGGGGCGTTGGCCGCGGGGCCCGAGGCGGTGGCTGGGGCTGGATTGACCATGCCGTAGCCCGCGATGTAGTGGTGCAGTGTCATCCGCTGGAGCGGCCCGGTCTGAACGCTTACCAGTGTGGATGTGTCGCCTCCCTCTCCAGCATCGTCGGAGGAGGTCGTGCGGTGCCAGTGCATCCATGCGAAAAGGCCGGCGCCCCCGCAGACCAGGATGAAGAGGCCGATAATGACTTGCTTGACTTTCATTTCCGTTTAAATTGCATGGGAGGTGTGCCCTCAGCAGCCACCGTCCCCCTCTCGGCAGCCCGGATTGTGTTTGGCGGGAGAGTCAGCGGACTCTGGACGGCGTCCTCCAGAGCGCCCAGGGCTTGTTGGGCTTTAATGAGGGCCGTAAGCCGGTTTTGAGAGCCGATGTCGAAGGCGACTTGGGCGTTGGCGACGTCCAGGGCGGCGGCCTCACCCGCTTGCTCCTGGGCTTGGATCGACTCGAGGCGCTGACTTAAGCTTTCCAACAGGGATTTGGC
>JBJKSV010000119.1:0-3243 GCA_046703605.1 Limisphaerales bacterium | reverse complement strand
GAAACACGCGCGGGAGACCGACCTGAAAGGCCCAGCTTTGGCCGAACACCTGGTCGATCTCGCATCCGGTTCCGGAATAGATGGCGTCCAGGTGTTTCGGGTCGGGCTTGTTGTAGAAGTATTCGCCGTTGAAGAGGTCCTGGACAATGTTCTTCCGGCCCGCGTCGAAGACGCGCAGGCAGCGGTCGGCGAACGACGTGTCGCCGACCTCCGTGGCCATTTTATAGGCGGCGCGCAACGCCCCCAGGTAGAGGCCGCTCAGCCACGCCACCGGTCCATACCAGAACGTATCAAGGGTGTTGTGCTGAGCGCCCTCGATAATGCCGTTGCCGTCGCCGTCCTTGGCCAGGAGCCACTCGGTGGCCTTTTTGATGCCCGGCCAGGTGCGTTCGAGGAAGGATCTGTCCGGGGCCATCTGGTGTTCGCGCAACGCGCGCAGAATCGTCCCGGCCTGTCCATCGACGGCAGGGATGTTGTTGAACTCGGCTCGGAAGTGAATCGCGCCGTCGGGTTGGAGGGCGAGGCCGAAATCGACCTTCTCGCGCGTGATTCGCTCCAGCTCAGGAAACAATCGCGCAACGGCATGGGCGTAATGCCAGACATGGTCGCAGGTGCCGGCGCAGCAGCCGACGCCTTCCCAGCCATAGAAACGGCCATTGCCAAGGCGGTAGCAGGTGGAGGTTGCCAGGGTGGAGGAGTTGGCGAAGGTGCGGTCCAGGAACCAATAGGGCAGGGTGGAGTCGTACCATGTATCGTGCCAGAGACGGGTGTCGCCGCCGAGCCGGGTGAAGTTCTTCGCTATGTACTCCGCAACCGAGCGGGCCGAATCGAAGCGGTTCGCGTAATAGCGCCCATGGGGCAGGCGGTCGAGGCGCAGGTTGGCGAAATGCCAGGCAATGACAAATACGGCCTTTTGCGATTCACCTGGAGCAAGCGCCATCTTGCGAGTGAGAGAGCCGGCAAGCTTTTGCCCGAATCGCTGGCGGGCAATATCAGCGCCCTCGCGGTTCGAGCCGCTCGCCGGTTTTGAAATCGGCGAGAGCGAGCCGCGCGGGCCATCAGCAGGTTCGGAAACCTGCGCTGCGCCGGAATCGTCCGGAGCCGGGTCGAGCAGGGCCAAGGCCATGGTGCCAAAATCCTCTTCTTCAGCGAGCGGGCCGGGAGCGCGGTGCGGGCGGTCCGTGAAGACGATGTCGTCCACGCCGATATTGCCCCACGGACCGGACTCGTTGTCCACAATTTGGAGCCGAGCGGTCTTGCCGATCCACGGACGGACATCCCAGGCCATAGGCGCCATGCGGTTGTTGTTTTGGCCGGTGGCGGAGAGGACCACGTCGTCTCCGACCAGGAGATTCATACAGGTTTTGCCGGGGTGATTTCCTCCCCCGATCAGGAAGCTGATGAAGCTGCGGCTGATGACGAAGGGCGGGCTGGTCAGGGTGCCGGTGGCCGAGTCCTTCTGCTCGACGGAATTGCCGGGCGCCGAGGCGTGGCTGTTGACCACGCGCAGGCCATTGCCGCCGACATTGCCTTGGTACTGGGGCATCTTGCTCATCTCGACCGGCCCGGCGCCGAAGGCGGTGCCGGTGGTGATCCAATTCCCATAAGTCTCATGTTCAAAATCCTCGAACAGGATGTCCGGGCGCTCCGTGGGCGGGGGCGCCGGTGGTTCTTCTGCGCCGCACTCGAGCAACAGCAAACCGTCTGGCCGGGTCACCCGGTTCACTCGGATGCCGTCCCTCGATTTTGCGCTGTAGAGGCAGACGGCATTTCCGAGCCAGCCGGCCAGTTCAACCTCGATGTTTTCCGCGCCCTGGTTCTTCACCGTGAATTCGAGGATCGTGGCCGGCAGAGCCGAATCATCCGTGTTCAACGGCACGAAGGGGGAGAATGCTTCAAGGCGAACATGAGCCGGGCAGTTCGGGTCCGCGTACTCGACGCAGCCAATCGGGTACTCACCGGCGAAATTGACTTTGGACCAGGCAGCGGAGTTCAGGCGCCGCTCCTGGGCGCCGTTGCCAGACTTGACGCGCAAGGCAAAGCCCTGGTCAAACGGAGATGACGGTTCCAGCGGGTGGGCGTAATGGTCCGCGCCGGTGGGGATGTGGCGATTGAAGATGTCCCAATGCCAGAGCCGGCCGTCGCCGCCGAGATAGACATGACCGGCGCAAATGCCGCCGATGGGCATGCCGATTTTGTCCAGATCGGTTCCGGTATAGATCTCGCGGGTTCCGCGGGCGGTGAGGGATTTCACCCATCCGGGGCGCAGCTTTTTGTCTTCGGGCACGAGTTTGTCGAAGTCGGCCCGCGTGAACGGGCCGGCAGTGGCCTGCCAGGGATTGCTGGCGATGGCGCCCGCGCCCAGGCCGAGGACTTTCAGGAAGTCGCGCCGGGCCCAATGGGAGTCGCGCCCGCCGGGAGAACAGCAGCAATTCGAGGCCCGGGTGTCTGTAGTGCAGTTGGTCTTCTTCATAGAATCTCACGCTCATATTGCCGCCGAGTTGAACGTCGAGCAAGCCCAGCCGCCGCAGGGGCAAGGCAGCGGTCGGCGCAAACCCCGGCACTCAGCCCCGTCGAGCGCAGAAGTCCGGCCCGAAACCTGAAACAACTTGAAACAAACTTGAAAGCCCGTTCTATCCCCAAGCCCCTCCCCAGCCCTTGAACAGTGCGCCGCCCTCCTTGCCGGATTTCCCAGATTAGCGTTCATTAGCGCGGCTTAGCGTTTAAACTCCGAGGCGGTGCCTCCTTAGGATTGCCGATTGGGGTCGCTCGGCCAACGCCCTCTACCTGGAAATTGCCTGAGGACTCGTCAACGCCGCCCTAAAACCCTCCTCGAGTTGTTGCGGGCACACGCGCACTCGGAGGTTTTGCTGGTCTTTTCAAGATTTTGCGTGCATTCCGGCGTCGAGGGGGTTAGAACCGGTTGCGGAGAATCTGGGAAACAGTTTCAGCCGTGAAGGTTTCAGAAGTTAAGCCGAACAAGATCGTTCGGGGACCTCTTTTCCCCGAACCGGTCGAGGTCATCGTGGCCACCCCCATGGGGGACGCCATTAAGCTGGTCGGCAAGGGCTTGCGCTCCAGCAAGGTGTTCGACCTCATCCTGACTCCAGAAAAGCTGGGACTCCTCGAGACGACGCCTGATACCGAAAACCGATCCATCAAAGCCGCCGCCGAGGAATCCGCCCGCGCCCTCGGCTTCACCATGGCCATGCTCCAGCGCCGGTTCGCTTCCAGCATCTACGC
>JBJKSV010000118.1:0-3793 GCA_046703605.1 Limisphaerales bacterium | reverse complement strand
AGCCGCGACTGTGCTCACTCTCCTGACGGTCATTGCGGTGGCTGTGAGCTTCTATCAGACCGCTTGGGATAGGAGCGCGGACGCCCTCGTGCGCGTTGCCGGGAAGCCGCAGGAGCGGACGAGGGCGTCGGCACTCCTATTTTCACCCCAGCGCCAGGCTCTGTGGTTTGTCACCTGGGGTATGCTGGGCTTCATTGTGGCGGGCGTGATGCGAGTCCTCTCCACTCTGCCGGGCGCGAGCGAAATCCTTGGGCTGACCTGGTTTACTCCGGCGCAGTCCATGCTCAATCTGTATGGCTTCTTCTCGCTGGTGATGTTTGGCGCGGTGTATCACATTCTGCCGGGGGTGATGGGGATTGAATTCCCATCCATGAGACGCGTCCGAGCGCACTTTTGGCTGGCGCTCTCAGGGATAGTCCTGGTGGTTGTCCCGCTGGCGGGAGCGGGCATTCTTGAAGGAATTGAGCTCCAGAATTCGGTGCGGGCCTTTGTGGAGTTCAGTTCCGCCACGCTGCCGTTCCTGCGGGTGAGCACGCTGGGCGACCTGCTCATCGCCGCCGGTCATGTTCTGTTCTTGTGGAATCTGGCCGAGTTGGTGCTGGAGTGTTACCGGGCCCGCGCGGTCTCGGCCTATAAAGCGGCGACTGCCGACGTGTTCCATCCCGTGGAGGTGAAATCATGAATCATGGTCCTGTCATCTTCCTGGCCGCTTTTCTGGCGTTGGCCGCCTCGTGGTTTGGGTTTGTGCTCATGCCAGACATTCAGGTGGGTGGCCTGCAGCAGACGAACATGGTCGGTGTGGCGGCGACATATCCTGTGGAGCGTCCCGGTCTGGCCCGCGAAGGACTGGACGTGTATCGAGCCAATGGTTGCGCGGCTTGCCATAGCCAGCAAGTGCAGCAGAGCGGAACGGTGTGCGACGTGGTCATGACCGATGCCGGTACGAACCGTGTTGCGGTCATCGACGTTCTGACTCAAGCCCTGCCGGATGCTTCCCAGGCTGAAATTCAGCAGATGCTCGTGGGCCTGCCCAAGAAGGTGTTGAAAGGCTCCGATCGTCCGAAGGCCAACAGGCTGGTCAGGGCGCTCAAATCGAGTGGAGCCAAGTCGTCCTTGTCCATCGTGCCGGTGGGGGCGGACATCGCGCGCGGTTGGGGTAAGCGCCAGACGGTGGCCCAGGATTTTCTTTTTGACAGCCCGGTGATGCTCGGTTCGCAACGCATCGGCCCCGACCTGGCGAATGTGGGGCTGCGCGAGCCGGATGCGCGCTGGCAGTATCTGCATCTTTACGCGCCGCGCCTTGAGGTGAAAGGCTCAATCATGCCTCCCTTCCGTTACCTTTTCGAAGAGCGAAGGATCAGGCAGGCCCCATCCCCGGACGCCTTGCCCTTGCCACCCGACCTGGCGCCGCCCCAAGGCTATGCGGTCGTCCCAGCGCGCCACGCCCAGGGTCTCGTCGCCTACATGCTCAGCCTAGTGGCGACGGCCCCTTTGTTCAATGCGCCATTAACCGTCCCACCCAGCGCCGAACCGGCGGCGCAGACCAACGCGCCGAGCAAAAATCCTTGAAGCGCTTCCATGCCTGAGCCTACTCAACCTACTCCGATTTCCGAGCCCGGCGAGCCCCAGGCCAGCCAGTTGGCCATGCCCGTCTGGCTGCTGGTCCTGATGTTCGTGCTGCTCTACTGGGGCATGGTCTATTTCGACCAGCACAGCGGCTGGTTTAACACCGAGGTCTATGTCCCCTACTATTCGCTGGCCGAGGTGCAGGAATTCCAGCCGCCCACTGGCGGCGTGGACCTCCAGCGCGGCAAGGCCCTCTTCGACAACGTTTGCGCCCTATGTCATAACCCCGATGGCATGGGCAAGCCCGGCCAGGCGCCGCCCTTTGTCGGTTCGGAATGGGTGCTGGGACCGCCCTCGCGCCTTATTCGAATTCCGTTGGTTGGCTTGACGGGCCCGGTTTCAGTGAAAGGGCAAGTATTTACCTTTGCCGCGTCGATGCCGCCGATGGGCGCCTCATTCTCTAACGATGACCTGGCGGCCGTCCTTTCTTATATGCGCCAGTCCTGGGGCAACAAGGCGCCTCCAGTCACGTCCGATGAGGTTAAAGCTGTCCGGGTGCAGATTGGCAACCGCAGCCAACCTTGGACACCGGAAGAACTCATGCAGATCCCGGCTAAGTGAAGGCTTGAGTCGCGCTGCGGGGAAGACTCATCAGAGAGCGAGCGATGGCCTGGTGGGCTATGTCTGGGGGGCTATCCCCATAGGGGGAGTGGCTGGGGTGGTTCATGATCGGTTGAAGCGGCACGGGGCACCGCCGTTTGTCCGCTGACTCGATGGGGGAATGCGCTCCAGCTCGAGGCCGGGGCTGGCATGCGCTATTCCACCGGCTACATGGCCTGCTGGTTGCATCGTCTGCTCTTTTTTAACCTCAGTCCGAACATGTTCCTTATGCTTTACGGAGTGTTTTTTGGTCTCGTGATCGCCACGTTGATCGGAGTCAGGCCGAATCGACCCGTGTGGATTCGGTCGGGAGGAGGCTACCGGGGTCGAGGTGTCGTATCTAAGGCGTCTTGACGCAGGTGTTGGCGAGAGAAGCGAGATCCTCCCGCGCCAGCTTGGCAGGGGTCTCGACATCCAGGAATCGCTCGACCATTTCATCCACCACGAGTTCGGGCTCTTCGCGCTCAATCAGCGGGCGGTCCCAATCGAAATGCCATATATAGATTGTCTTTCGGAAGTGCTGGCCGAAGAACGGAATCCAGAACTCAGCGAAGGAATCGTGGAAAAGGATGACCTTGCCTGAGGCCTTCTTGTTGAGCGTATAGACCGGTGCGTTCTCGCTTTGTGTCCGCTTGGGAAAGCGCAGAGGGTCCTCGATAGGGCGAAGTTCGGCCAGGGATGCCTGCGGCTCTGGGCGAAAGGCATCCGTCTCGGGGTGGGATTCCATGGTGCCCAGCATCCTGGCCAGGTCGCCCGGGTGTCGATAAGCGGGTTCCCATTTATAGGCGGTCATGGGCAGCGGGTTCAGCCCGGGGAGTTGCCGCGAGAGGGCCTGGATAACGGCTCGGCAACCGACAAAGGCCCCAAACTGGTTCCAGTGGGTATCGGTCTGGAAGTAGTCCGGCCGAATACGTTTGGCATCCACCAGGGTTTTGGTTAGGTCCAGGACCGGGACTGTCGAGTGCGCCCTGATGTAGTGGACAAATTGCTCGACTTTGCTCGGTTGGGCGCGTTTTCCAAACCAGTCAGGCAGCTCTTCCGGATAAACGCTTTGTTTATCCGGGGCGACAACAAAAAGGTACTTGCACCCGCGCTCTTGCAACCAGTCCCGGCGCATTTCCAACAACCGCTTCCAATTCTCCAGATCCTCTGGGCGCCACGGCGCGACGCCACGCCAGTTGTCGATCATCCGCTCGCCAAGATAGAAGAGCCAGCCGTTGCGTCCGATGAGCACCTGGTTTCCCGAACTCTCGTGAAACAACTGCGCCTTCCAGTGATTGTTCCAGCGAATGAGACGCTTTCGAAATCCGAAATGATCATTGAAGTAGCCCTCCAGTCCAGCGATGTATTGCCGGCTCCGGCCAATTCCGCGGAACCGCGGCCACTGAGCCGGACGCCGGTTTTCGCCCGGGATCGGGGCATGGTCGAGGTGGAAGAAATGGTCCATGGTCGGCAGCCAAAGCAGGCCAACGAATACGCAAATCGTCAATGCGTCCCAGGCTGCGCGCCACCGGTTGAATTTCGGCTTCGGTTCCACCCCGCTCTCAGAATCGGAAGTAGATGAATG
>JBJKSV010000117.1:0-7147 GCA_046703605.1 Limisphaerales bacterium | reverse complement strand
CACCCGCGTGGTGCCGGTGGGTGACCTGGGCGACGACTTCGACGGGGTGCTGACGCCGGATGAATGGCTCGATCTGACCCGCGCCGACGTGATTCTCCGCGGCCGGGCGGACCTGGGCGGCCAGCGGGGCGAGGTCTATGCGGCGGTGGAGGTGTCGGTCACGCTCGAGGCCTCGGACGTGGCGCGGGCGGCGCGCCGGGCGGGCCTGCTGCGCAAGAAGGGATGGAAGGCGATTGCGGTGGCGGCGGGGGAGCAAGCCGAAGCCGAGCTAATTGTCCTGGCGGCCAAGGCGGGCGTGGCCATCCTCCAGGACGGGCAGCAATTCAACTGGCCCGAAGCCCTGGCAGCGGCGTGACCCCCAACCTCGATCGGCTTGATGTTCACCTCACCGAAATGCGGAAAGGTCGGGAGCCGGCCTAGCCGTGTGTGAGTCTGCACTGCGACACGCGAACTGCCACCTGGCTCAGGAGCGCCGACTGAGAATTATTTTTCAGGGGGGCTGTTTGTGGACACCAAAGCGTTGTTCGCCGAGGCCGGCAGAGCGTTCGCGTGGGCCAGGAGCAAGCTGACCTGCCAGAGTTGGACGTCGGTGAGCGACTTGCCGAAACCCGGCATTCCCGTGAGGCGGATTCCGTTGACGGCCTTCCAATACGTTTCTCCGGGTGGATCATCGGTCACGCCCTTTCCCCGGAATAATTGGGGAGGGTGCGGGAACATTCCCTTTGCGATGGCCGTTTCGGGTGCCTCGGGTAATCCATGACAAACGGCGCACTGCTCCCGATAAACCGCCACTCCGGCCACCAGGTTTGTCTCGGTGTCCTTTATGGGGGGCGTCTGCAAGTGCTGTTTCTTAATCGAGGCATGTAAAGCCAGATGGGCCAACGTCGTTTCGAATGGCATGGGCGCCGCCGAGGTGGCCACCGGAGCGAATCCCTCCGCGAAGTAAACGTACGATCCTGCCGCGATGAGGACCACCGTAAGCACAACTCCAGCAATGATGCCCAAGAAAAAACGAATTTTCACAAAAACAGCTTCCTTTCCTTAGCCCTAATGAGGGGGTGATATCTACCGGATATGGTGAGACTTACTTCAAGATGGTTCTCCGCACAAGTTTTCTGTCGCCTGACGAACCACCCATTCCATCCGGGATCGAGCCGGTTCAAAATCGGGCGCTCCATGGCCAATGCGGGAGTCGCAATAAATGTATAGCCATTTGTCCGGGACTGTATTAAGGTGCGAGATCATGCAAATCTGCCATAATGCTTCGAGTCGCCTGTCGCCTAGGCGCAGGATGAAATTCTGGTTGGTCCTTCCTCTGGCCGGCTTGTTGGTTTGCGGCGGCGCGGCCGCTTACGCTGGAGCCTCCTTACGAGCGCAACTGGGGAAAATGCCCTTCAAGATCGTGTATGAGGCCTATCATAACAACAACTGGGACCTCTGGGTCATGAACGGCGACGGGTCGGACCGGGTGAACCTGACCCAGACCACGGATTTAAACGAGCATTATCCGCAGGTATCGCCCGACGGCACCAAAATCGCCTTTGTGGCGGATAAAGGCGAAGGACGCTCGACCATCCGCAGCCTGTGGGTCATGGACATCGACGGGCGGCATCGAGAGAAACTGGTGGACTACGCGCGCCAGCCTTTCTGGAGCCCGGACGGGAAGGTCCTCGGCTATCTGCCGCAAGAATATAAGAAATTCGACGTGATGGATTTTTATACCAAGGGGATGATGTTCTACCATTTGGCCACCGGCGAAATCACTCCGCACGTCAATAGCAAGAACCTATGGCATCTCTACAACCCGTCCTGGTCGGCGGATGGGAAATGGATTGTGGCCACGGTTCACGCGGGCATGGGTTACGGCCACACGATTTTGCTCATTCAGGCGAACGGCGACCGGATCATCAATCTCAAGATCCCGGGCTGCCGCCCCTGTTTCAGCCCTGACGGCAAGCAGGTTGCCTGGGGCGCGGACGATCACGAACTTGTAGCTGCCCCAATTGACCTCAATGCGCCAAACCCGGCGGTTGGCCCCTGGCGAGTCGAGATCAAGGACCCCACCAACAAGGTCTATCACGTGGATTGGTCGCCGGACGGTCGCTACCTGGCCTTCAGCCGCGGACCGGCCACCGATGGCGATCCAAACAAGCCCGGCACTTTCATGGCCGCCTGCGAGATTGTAGGCGTCTATGCCCCCGGTTGGAATCTGTTCGCGGTTTCTGCCACCCACGATGGCGTCATCGACCTGACCAAGCCGGATGATGCCGAATTCATCCAATTGACCCATGACGGTGATTGCAACAAGGAACCAGATTGGTTCACCGGCCCTCGGCAGCAACTTAGTGTCCGTAGATGAAAGCTCGAGTGTTCGCGCTTGCCGCGGCTTTGTCTCTGGTGAGCGCCTGCCAGATGTCGGGGCCGGAATCGCAACAAGCCGGCGGCAATGCCGCCGGCAGCGCGACAACCGGCCCCATTGACTTTACGACACGATCCGGAGTGCAGATGGTCTATCTGCCCGGAGGCCAATTCACCATGGGCTCCGATCACGGCAACGCGGACGAGGCCCCCGCGCACCAGGTCAAGCTCACCCCCTTCGCCATGGACAAATTCGAGGTAACCCACGACATGTATGTGAAGGTGGAGTTGCCCGACCCGTCGCATTGGCAGGAGAACGGGAAAATGCCGGTGGAGCAAGTGCGCTGGCGCGACGCCAAGCAGTATTGCAACGAACGTTCCCGTCTGGAAGGGCTCAAGCCATGTTACAACGAGAAGACCGTCGATTGGGACTGTGATTACTCGGCTAACGGCTACCGCCTGCCCACTGAGGCGGAATGGGAATACGCCTGCCGCGCCGGCAGTGTGGACCCGGGAGATTCTTCGGACGCCAACAAACTGCGGCAGCGGGCCTGGTTCCGCGATGACTCCGATCAGAAGACCCATCCGGTCGGACTCAAGCGACCGAACGCCTTTGGCATTTATGACCTCGAAGGCAACGTGGCGGAATGGTGCGGGGATGCCTACAGCGCGACGTATTACAAGAGCAGCCCGATTCAGGACCCCACCGGTCCCCTAAACCCCGCACATGGCGCCAAACGGGTCATTCGGGGCGGGAGTTGGCGCTCCAGCGCCGACCAATGCAGTCCCACCTTCCGCCAGGGCGAGGCGACAGGCGACGCCGATGCCTGCTTCTCCACCGACTTCTGCGGCTTCCGCTGTGTGCGACGGATTAGCCTGGCTGAGGTGGAACAGTTGAAGAAACAGGCGGGGGCGGCGCGGCACTAGAGTTCTCGGATTTCAAGGATGCTTTTTCACACCTGGCCGTTTCTGATCTTCCTGCTGGTCGTTGTCCCGGTGTATTTTTCACTGCGGAAGACTTCCTTTTGGCTGCCCTGGCTGACGCTGGCGTCGTACTTCTTTTATGGCTGGTGGAATCCTTATTACCTGTCCCTGGTCTTCTATTCGACGGTCCTGGACTTCAGCCTGGTGGGATTGATGGACCATTGTCGGGTCGGCGGGCAAAAGGTGGATGTCATGGCCCGATTAACCCGGCTGAGTTTCGAGGATCGCGTGCTGCGCAACGCCTTCCTTGGGGCTGTCACGGGGGTTTTGGGCGCCGTGCTGATGGCCGTCTTCGGGCCACGAACACTGCGGGCGACAATGGCCGGGCTAAGCGTGCTGGTGCTGTTGATGGCGCTGGGGGCGCTGTTCAGCAGCCGCCGTATCTGGCTCTGTATCAGCCTGGTGAACAACCTGGCGCTGCTGGTCTTCTTCAAATACGCCCGGTTCGTGATTCAAAACATCAACGCCCTGCTGGTCTGGCTGCACTTGCCGTTGAAGCTGTCGGACCCCTCCGCGCTCAAGCCATTCGGGTTCGAGTATCTCCTGCCGGTTGGCATTTCCTTTTTTACCTTCCAATCGCTGAGTTACACCATCGACTTCTATGCCGGGAAGGTTCATCGCGTGCGCAACTTCCTGCGGTTCGCCACCTTCGTCTGCTTCTTTCCCCAACTGATGGCCGGCCCGATTGAACGGGCGCGAAATCTTCTGCCTCAGTTCAGGAAATTCCCGGAGGTCCGGCTGCAGAACTTCACCGATGGGGCCTCCCTGTTCCTGGTCGGCTTGTTCAAGAAGCTCGCGCTGGCCAACTACTTCTCCTTTTACGCCGATCGCATTTACGACAACCCCGCCGCTTACGGCGCGCCCGCTCTTCTGATGGGCACCTTTGCCTTTGCGTGGCAGATCTTCTTTGATTTCAGCGGCTACACCGACATGGCCCGCGGAGTGGCGAAACTGCTCGGCTTCGACCTGATTCTCAACTTCAACAATCCTTACCTGGCGACCGGCCTGGGTGAGTTTTGGCAGCGGTGGCATATCAGCCTTTCGACCTGGTTCCGCGATTACCTCTATATCCCCTTGGGCGGAAACCGGCATGGCAAATTCAAGATGTACCGGAACCTGTTCATCACGTTCCTGATCTCGGGGCTTTGGCACGGAGCGGCCTGGACGTTTCTGATCTGGGGCGGTTTGCACGGGCTGGGGGTAATGATTACGCGGGAATTGGAGCGGTCGGCTTATTATCGCGACCGGGTGCCGCGGTTTCTAAAGCAAGGTTTCGTGTTTCTATTCGTTTTGCTGACCTGGGTCTTCTTCCGGGCTGAATCGTTGGGCGACGCCTGGTTGATTATCCATCGCATCTTCACCGCCGCGTGGCATGACCCGCAGATCCCGGCGCTGATGCTCTGCCTCATCGCGGTCGTGTGGGCCTACCAGTTCACGTACGAATCCCGGTTCCGCGCCGTGCTGCAGGCCAGCGTGGTGCGGGTGAGCCTGGCGGCCGCCATGATCCTCTACCTATGCGTTTGCTCCTCGGGCGGCGGAGCCTTCATCTACTTCCAATTCTGACATGGAGGTGCAATCGCCAACCACAACACCTGCCGAGGCGCCTCGAATTCCGGCTCCCGCCAAAGTTCCTTTTGGGGTCAACGAGATGCGGCTCAACGCCAAGCAGTGGGTGGCCGTGTTCCTGGCCGTGCTGGTAGTCGTGGAAGCGGTGCCCCTGATCTGGCGGCATATTGAGCGGTTCAAGACCGGGCCGGACTACCGGATCCCATACTCGCTGAGCAAGGATTATTGGCTGTTCAACCGGCGCATGCGCCAGGTGGCCGAGGGGCATAAAATCGTCCTGCTGGGCGATTCGGTTGTCTGGGGTGAATATGTGCTGCCGAACGGCACGCTGTCCCATTTCCTGAACCAGGAGGAAGGCGCCACCAACCTGTTCATCAACGGCGGCATTGACGGGGTCTTCCCCTTGGCTGAGGAAGGGCTGTTCAAGTACTATGGCCAACCGCTCCGGCAGCAAAAGATCATCCTCCAATGCAATCTGCTCTGGATGACCAGCCCCAAAGCCGATCTGAGCGACCAAAAGGAAGAGCAATTCAACCATGTCTCCCTCGTGCCCCAGTTTTATCCCCGCATTCCCTGCTACAAGGCCGGCGCCAACGACCGCCTGAGCATTGTGGTCGAGCGGGAGGTGCCCTTCCTTTGGTGGGTGGCCCATCTTCAAAACGAATTCTTCGACCAGCGCAGCATCCTGCACTGGACGCTCGAAGACAATGGCGGCGACCCACCCCAATACCCCAATGTGTACAAAGACCCTTTGAGCCAGATCTCATTGACCGTGCCATCCGCTCCCAAGCGCGACCCCCTGCGCGGACCTGACAGCCCCCGACACAAGCCCTGGTTCAAAACCATCCATCGGCCGATGCACTTCGACTGGGTTAGCGCGAAGTCCTCGCTTCAATGGAGGGCCTTCCAGCGGGTGGTCCGCAATTTCCGGGCACGTGGGAACGATCTGCTGGTGATTCTCGGCCCCATCAACGAGCATCTTATAGCCGAGGACAGCCGTCCGGCTTATCGCCGGCTCCACCAGGCGGTTCTGGCCTGGCTTCAGGAGGAAAAAGTCCCCACTGTCGTACCGCAGCTCCTGCCCAGCGCCCTCTACGCCGACGCGAGCCATCCCCTGACCCAAGGCTACCAGCTCCTGGCTCAACGCATCGCCCAGGACAAGGTGTTTCGGGAATGGATGAGGCATTAGTTGTTTGAGCTAACGCCATGAAATCGAGGCTTGTCCGGCTTGAGATCTCAACCCGTTCAGGGCCGTGCGTCAGCCTCTGCATTGGGTCTCCGGAGAAGGGTTTTGAGGCATAGGCCCGATTGAGCGCGCGGTCGTTGTTCTTCAGTTTAAACGCAATGCTCCGGATCTCGTCGGTGGCCTCGACAACGGCTTTGACACCGTCTCGATCGAGGAGTGCAATTCGCTCCCGGCAAGGTGGGCGCCGCGTTCCTCATCAGCGGCCCTACTGTTCCACTTTCTGTGCGGTGCCGGCACGGCCGGCGAGCATGTGTGCCAACTGCTGGGCCGGCGCTTGTGCGATAGTGCCATTGCCGAACGACGCTCCGTGCTGCCTTGGACCCTCTGGGAACAGTGGCTGCGCCAGGCCCTGCGCGCCCGGGCTCAGCGCCGACGCCAGCCCGAAGCGTTCTATCGGAGTTGGCGCCTGGTGGCGCTGGATGCCACCCAGTTTAACGTCAGCAATACCCCGCAGACCTTGGGGCAACTGGCCAAAGCCTCCACCCGCCGTGCCAAAGCCGCCTTTGCCAAGATCACCGCTTGCGTATTGCTGGAGGTCGGCTTGCGCAATCCGCTGGCGGCGGCCATCGGCTACTCCGGTCAGTCGGAGTGGCAACTCTGAAAAGCAGCAGCGGCAAATCACCCAACGCTTCTACGATCACATGCTCTTGTGCCTGGTGCAGGAAAGACAGTCACGCAGTTGTCCGCGCAAGGTGCGCCAACCGGTCGGTAAGTGGCCACGCCTCTTGAAGACCCAATCGTGGGAAGGTCCTCTTACGTTCTCTGTCCTACGTTCTCAACCATGAAAACCCGAAAGGCATTACGGCTAACGCCCAAAAACCTTAGGCGAACTCTGCTCCGTGGAAATCCAGGCTAGCTTTTCTCCTCCTGCGACTGGTAGGGTGCCGTCGATGCGTATAGGTAAGCTACGATTTGCGATCATTGGCACTGGCTTCTGGGCGCGCTTTCAACTGGCCGCTTGGCTGGAGCTCAAGGGCGTCCAATGTATAGCGC
>JBJKSV010000116.1:0-2877 GCA_046703605.1 Limisphaerales bacterium | reverse complement strand
CTAAATGAAGTTTCAGGTCGGCAAACATCAGGGCGGGCCTGGTGGGGGCGGTTGGAATGCCGACTGGGAAGCTTTCGTGAGGTGGGCCGAGCACGGCACCAGAACGCGGGGCGAGATCTTCGACTTCGCTGTCGAGCTGATGCAGAAGTACGGGGTGAACGCCAGCCAACTATGGTAGCTTTATGAGGTTGTTTCACGCGCAGCCGGACGACGATACCTTTCAGGGCCGCTATCTCATCGACGCCGCCCACAAATGGGGGCTTCCGGGCGTGGCGTGCCCTCGCTGCGGGTTCACCGGCGGCGCTGTAGGCCTCGCCTATCCTAACCTCGCTCTGCCCACAGGCCTTGATCCCAGACCGTATGAGAATGGCTGGCCGGTTTCACCCGAGCGGATTCGAGAGTTGGCCAAGCCGATCGAAGCGCTCGCGCCGCCGCCTCTCCCCTTCGCCGCTGGAACGGAGTTTGGCCAGCTTTGCGGCCTGGCTTCCGGTCGCTTCGGCGACTTCACGTGGGTGAACCCCTGGACGCCGCTGGCCTCGCCGGAAGCTCTGGAAAGCCTTGCGAAGAAGGGAGTCTCGGACCTGAAGGCGATACCGACTGCCATAGAGATGCGGTCGGGGAAAGGGCGCTTCAGGCATCTCGAGATCTGCCTATACCCAACCGTCCACGCCTGCAGTGTGCGGGCTGGGGCCAGATGCCCAGGGTGCGGGATGCCGTTGGCGAGGCAGCCAAATGCAATCGAGCCCTGGAGCCCCGTCCTGCTGAGTGAGTCATGGCCGGACAACGTCAGTCTGACCCGAATCTTCGAAGCTCCTGCGTTTGTCGTGGCGTCAGAGGCGATGATGCATGCCGCGGAGGATCTGCACCTGACCGACATCAGGTTTGCGGAACTCGATCTCAGGGGGGAGGACCGGACGTGATGTGCTCGCACTCAACAGCGTAAACCCCGAGGGCATTCTTGTGAGAATGAACGGCTACTTGCATCGATACGGGCTGCACGGCATTGCGGGTGAGATCAACGGCCGCAGCGGCGCGTACAACGAACTTCGGGAGGCATTTACGAAGGAGTACAGCAAGATGAAAGAGAATCCCTATGTTGTGATCGGTTTCGGGTTCGGGCTCTTCGACCGATTCACCGAGGACCTCGTGTTGCCATATGACGGCATATAGAGCCACCTGGGATCACGGGGTGAACAACAGGATCCACGATCACGCGGACCTGATCTGCCGGTTCCACCTCCCGACCCTAATCTGCCTCACCTGCTCGCCCAAGTGGAGGCAGTGGGGAAGCTACGCGCAGTATCCCGCGTTCAAGTTTGATTTCCTCAACGAGCGTGAGTTCAACATGCGCCGGTCGGTCGAGCTATCCGAGTTCGAGAGAATTTGCGCCCGAATAGTCTCAGCCGCGGGCCGGGAGGTAGTCGTAGTTCCCGGCGGAGGCATCGGGGAGCTGGAGGGCGAGGCATATTCAACGGAACTCACCGACTTTCTGTGGGGAACGATTCTGTTTCCCCAGATCAGCAAGCGGGCGCGCGACCTTCTCGCTGAAGATGGCATCGACCTGCTCACGGCCGAATGCACCATTAAATTCCGCGGCAGAAGAATTGACTCCCATCTGGCCATCCAGATCGAGCCGGTGGCGCTGCTGACCGAAGCGGGCATGAAGCACCTTCAGATGTCGCGGTGTCCCCGGTGCGGCAATTTCACACGCCCTCCCGGGCTGCATCCCGCTCTTCCGCACGGACGCGAGTTTAGCCGCTCAGCCTGGCCACAGGGCAGGCACCTGGTTCAATCGGCTGAGACTTGCGAGGTCATCGCGAGCGAGGAATTCGTCGAAGCCGTCAAGAAGCACAACCTCACCGGTATTGCCTTCGAGGAGGCTGGGCGTTTCGTGTAAGCGCAAAATTGGAGGCGCCCATGGATGCAACGGGTGACATCATCAAAGGTCTTACGAAAGACACGGACCGCGAGCAGGCGTGGCGGTTAGCAAACGACATAGCGCGCCTGCTGGGCGGCGCGGTCACGCATAAGGAGCGGCTGATTTTGGGAGAGCCGTTCTGCCCGTTCCAAGTCAGCATGCCGGATCGTGACTTCAAGTGCGTCCTGTCAGTGTCGGACCGCTCCTACTCCTTCGAGGCCGAGCACCGCCGCGGTTCCAAGGCGGTGCCCAAAGGAGGCGCCTTCTGTGCCGGTCTCAGGGCCCCGATCCCGCACATGTTTTGCACGGCGCTCCACGCGGGAGCGTCCCAGGCTGTTGGGGTGCCGGTGTACACTCAGCCGTGGACCGACGCGGAGCGCCTTTCGGTTGGTTTGCTTAAGGAACCAGTCCTGCAGATCCTTCGTCGAGTTGACTATGCGCCGCTGCGGCGCTTCTTCCTCAGCCCGGTTCAACTGGAGGTGCAATCGCTCTTGACCTCGCCGAGTGAGGCTGTGGCGCAAGTGCGGCTGTTCAAGGCCCTCATCGTCACCTTCTTCGGCGGCTTTGCGGTGCCAAAGCGCGAACGGAAGGGGCGCGGATCAAGGGATCAAGGCAAAGGGGCCGGCCAATAGCTTGGATCGTTGGATGAACTCGTGAGCCACCAAGTAATCGAATGAAGTGTTGGTTCCAACTTTTTCTCCTTTCAGTTGCGGCATCGGCCCTGGGTCACGCGCCAGAGCCGAAGTTTACTCCCGTTCTTGAGTTGACCAACTACAGCCGGGCGGGCCTGCCTCGGCTGGTCGTTGACGGTTCGGGCACGAGCACCCTCCTTTACGATCAGGCCGGCCGCCTCATCTCCCAGACCTGTACCGCGGGGCTTCTGGCGGGCGTGACCGTTACCAACCATTTCAACCCGCCTTATGGCCGGGATGCCCTCGCCGTCCGATACGCCGGCACGC
>JBJKSV010000115.1:0-4469 GCA_046703605.1 Limisphaerales bacterium | reverse complement strand
CACGATCGAGCAGGATGGCCTGACCCGCTTCACGCCGGAACCGGCCGGACGCGACCGCTATCTGATACTCAGCAAAACCCAGATTCCCCGCGTGAAGGAGGCGCTGGTGCAGCTTGCGAGCGAACCTCCTTGCCACCCGCCGGACGGTAATTGAGCTAATGGGCCACTGTCAGACAAACACCGATGGGAAAATCAGACAGGTTCCAGGTAGCCTCTGAGCCGCTCTCAGGCAAATATGGATGAGTGAGAACGACCAGACAGTATGTGCCCCTCCCGATTGGCCGGACGGCGAGAATTGCCTTCGAATTGGACCTCTTACGTGCCGGGTGCAGCCGGGCTGCGCAAACACTGACAAGCCGCAAGGCCCTGGACGAAACGGAGTTGGAAGATTGTGCCCGTTTGGATGACGCCCTCGCCCAGGCTCAACGGCTCCTCAAGACCACCGTCAGGAGCATCATGCTCTCTCGCATTCGCCGGAAGGGCCGCAGCCCGAACTCACGCCGGCGCACAAGCTCCTGACCACGGCCTACCGCGCTTAGACGCCCTCCCCCCGCGAAATTTTACCCCGTCCTTCCTTCGCCTTCATTGGGAGCCTGTCTCCTTCGCGCTCCCGGAAGGACGGGGTTCTTTTAGGCCTCCGCCAGGGCAATGTTGATGCGCTCGATGGCCTCGTCCACCTCGGCGGGGCTGGCAAAGCCGATGACAACCGCATCGAGCAATCCGCTCTGCATCCCGAACCGAATCGATTTCTCTCGATCTCCGGGCGCTTTGAAATCGCCATTGCCAATGAGCTTCATGCCGATAATGCCGCGGCCCTTGGCGCGCATGGCCCTAACCTGCGTCATGACCTCAGGCATGGTCGTCTCGTAACCATGGGCATTCCATTCGTAAGTCGGCCCGTCCACATGGCGCCCCTGCGGATTGAAGCGGACCAGATGCACATCGACCCAATCGACCTGGGTGGCGCGAGTCAGAGCCGGCAGGCCGTGGCAGGATACGCCCTTGGCCCGGATGATCTTCTTCTCCTTGGCTTCGGCCAAAGCATCCATCACGCGGCGGCGTTCTTCGGGCCAGTTGTGGGTCGTGGCATAATGGGAGAGCACGCTGTCAATGTAATCGACGCCCAACTCGAGGCGGTAGCGGTCCAGGACTTGCATCGGGTCCTTGGGAACGCCCGGCATCTTGGTCTGGATGAAGAGCTTCTCTCGCGGTAATCCCTTGATCGCCTGACGAATCAGTGGGTGAGTCTGATAGGTTTGGGCCGTGTCGATATAGCGGATGCCCCGGTCATAGGCATGGCGGATCAACCGGGTGAATCCCTCCTGGCCCAAGGCGCGTTGGACCTCGCCGCTGTTGGTGCCAGTGCCGATCCCCAGCCGGCTGAGTTTCAACCCCGTCTTGCCTAGCGTAACCTCATCGACCGCGCTGCGCTTGGATGCGCTCAGCTCGGCTCCGAGCGCAAGGGGGGCCAGCAACGCTCCTCCTGCCGCGGTGGCGGTCTTTTCGATAAACTCCCGTCGAGATAGATCATAGTGTTTCATAACCGGCTCGATTCAGTTGAGATTGGGCAGAAGATAGCCTGTCGGGGCGCGGCTGTAAACCGGAGTTTGTGGGATCGTGGCGGGTTGAGGCTCAGATGAGTTCCAGTTCGGTGGCGTCCAGCTTCACGGCGGCGGCCTGGCCAATGAAATCGAGGCGGAGCAAGACAGTGCTCATTCCGTAGCGCTCCTCGACCCAGCCCTCGATACCGCGCAGCGGGCCTTGTTTGATCTTCACGCGCATGCCCTTGCCTATGCTCGGCGCCAGGCGTATCTCGAGGCGGGTCTCCAGGGCGCGCAAAATGTCCCCCAGTTGCCCGACGAACAACTCCTGATCAAAGACCTCGAGCAGGTTCGCCACGTAATCGCTTTGGTGGGCCGTCTGGCGTTCGCCGACGGTGAGCTGCAGGAACACGTAACCTGGAAAAAGCGGCTTGTCGAACACGACGGTTTTGCCGCGGTATTTATGAGCCGCTTTATAGCAGGGCAACGTCACGGGCAGGCCCTCCCGTTGGCAAAAATGGGCAAGCTTCTTCTCACAACGCGGGCGCGCGTGAGCCACATACCAGAGCCGTTCATTCATGTCGTTGCCCCAGTCAACACGCAATGTCTGGCCGATTCAAGCGCAACTGCATGAACAACACGTTGGGCCGGCAACATGCCGGTGGAAAGGCAGGACCTTGCCAAAACGGAGCCGCGCCACTACCATTGCTCAATAATGGGATCTCCAATCGACTCGTCCGAAGCCTCCCGCAAGCTGATGCACAGCGGGCGGTCCATCAACGAGGTGTATGTGGTGGACGACCATCCCGTTTTCCGCGAGGGGATGGCCCGAATCATCAACCGCAAGAAAGATTTGATGGTGTGCGGCCAAGCCGGCGACGCCGAGCACGCTCTGTCCGAGATTGAGCGGCTCCAGCCGGCTATTGTGCTGGTGGACTTGTCGCTTCCCGGCAAGAGCGGGTTGGACCTTATCAAGGCCATCCGCGAGCGGGATCGAACCGTCAAGTTGCTGGTGGTCTCGATGCACGACGAAGCCATCTATGCGACGCGGGTGCTCAAGGCCGGGGGCGATGGCTACGTGATGAAGGAGGAAGACCCGGAGGAGATCATCAATGCCATCCGGGATGTGCTGGCCGGCCACATTTACGTCAGCGAAGCGGTATTGGCGGAGATGGAGCCGCAGGAGCGCGGCGCCACGCCCCGCCAAACGCCCCTGCATGAACTGAGCGACGCGGAGTTGGCCACGCTTGAAATGGTCGGACACGCCAAGACCAATACGGAAATCGCCGAAGCCTTGCGACTGGATGTGAGCACCGTCGAAGCCCAATGTGCGGAGATCAAGCGAAAGCTCAAGCTGACGACGGACATCGAGTTGATTCGCTACGCGGTTTGCTGGGTCGAGACCGAGGCGGACTGAGGCTCTCCGCCATGGAAAGGCAGGCCGATGGCCACTGTGACGACTGCCCCTTCGCCCGGCCTGGAGAACGCCTGGCATGAAACAAACGATGAGAACGATCTTCTTATTTGTCTTGCTGGCTCTGCTAAGCCGGAGCACCTATGCCAATCAAATCCCCGTCTTTATTAGTGGCCAGGAGGGCTATCACACCTTCCGCATCCCCTCGGTCGTTGTTACCGCGAAAGGAACCGTCCTGGCGTTCTGCGAGGGGCGAAAACATGGGGGCGGGGATGCGGCGGATATCGACGTGGTTCTGAAGCGGAGCACGGACGGCGGCAACACTTGGGGCATACTGCAGGTCGTCTGGGACGACGGCCCCAACACCTGTGGCAATCCCTGCGCGGTAGTGGACCGCAAGACCGGCGCCATCCTCCTCCTGATGACTCATAATTTCGGAACTGACGGTGAATCCCAGATTTTGGCCGGCACCAGCGCCGGCACGCGCACTGTCTGGAGCAGCCGGAGTACCGACGATGGCCTGGCCTGGAGCCGCCCAAAAGAGATTACGAAGGAAGTGAAGCCCACGAACTGGACCTGGTATGCAACCGGGCCGGGCGTGGGCATCCAGTTGCGGAGCGGACGGCTCGTTGTGCCTTGCGACCACGCCCTGGCCCATTCACGCGCCTACTATTCGCACGTGATCTTCAGCGATGACGAGGGCGCGAGTTGGCAACTCGGGGGCAGCGTGGGACCGAAATGCAACGAATGCCAAATTGCCGAGTTGAGCAATGGCACGTTGCTGCTGAACATGCGCAGCTACCGCGCCGGACACCGGCGGTTGGTGGCCACAAGCCGGGATGGCGGCCTCTCTTTCTCGAATCTCCACCAGGACCCAGCCCTCATCGAACCGGTCTGCCAGGCCAGTCTCCTGCGCTACCCGGAACCGGCCAAGGGCGGCTCAGACCTGCTGCTCTTCTCCAACCCCGCCAGCCTCGAGCGGGAGAAGATGACCGTCCGTCTCAGTTACGATGGCGGCAAGACCTGGCCGGCCGCGCGGCAGCTTTATGCCGGCCCTTCGGGCTATTCCTGTCTGACGGTTCTGCCCGATGGGCGCATCGGTTGTCTCTACGAAAGTGGGTTGAGATCACCGTACCAGGCGATTGTCTTTGCCCGGTTCACGTTGGACTGGCTGCGGCGCTGAGGCACAAAGGAGGGCCGTTGACCCGCTCGCATTTTCGCCTTAATATCGACGATATGAAGACGCTATCGGCAACTGAGGCGCGCGCCAACCTGACCACCTGGCTGAAACGCGCTGCCGCAGGGGAAGAAATTGGCATCCTGTGCGGCAACCGCATCATCGCCTTGCAGCCGGTCGAAGTCGAGTGTGTTGATTACGCTCTGCGGGAGTATGCGCTCACCTCCGCCCAACTCGACGAGTGGGCGAACAGAATGGACAATGAAATCGAGAAGGACCGCGCGAAAGGCAAACTCCGGCGCTACTCCGGCAACCTCGAAGCTGACCTTCGAGATTG
>JBJKSV010000114.1:0-2591 GCA_046703605.1 Limisphaerales bacterium | reverse complement strand
ACGGGTCGGCTCACGCTTCGAACGCCATCTTCCTGTTGAGTATGTTTTTCAGGAACCGGGCAAGCTGCCGCCGGGCATTTCCTTCAACTCAAGCCGGAAAAAGCCATGGGGCACCGGCCATGCCGTGCTGATGGGGGCGGAGGCCATCGCGGAGCCCTTCGGAGTCATCAATGGAGATGACTTCTACGGCGCGCATTCGTTCCAAGCGCTGGGCCGGCAACTGCAAAGCGGCAGCCCGGATTTTGCCATGGTCGGTTTTGTGCTCAAGAATACCCTCTCCGAATTCGGTTCGGTGGCGCGAGGCGTGTGCCAGACCACACCTGAAGGTTTTCTGCAAAGCGTGGTCGAGTTGACCCGGATTACGTGCGACGGGGCCTCGATAAGACACATCGATGAGACAGGCCGCGAGCACCGGCTCGAAGGCACAGAGACGGTGTCACTCAACATGTGGGGATTTACGCCCGCGATTTTCCCTCATCTTAACCAGCAGATGGCCTTGTTTGTGCAAACGCACGGTCAAGACGATCAGACGGAATTCTTCATTCCGTCCGTGGTCAACACGCTCATCGAAACCAACACGGTCCGAGTGAAGGTTCTCCCCACACCGGATTCCTGGTTTGGGATTACGTACCGGCAAGATCGTCCGCGCGTGCTCGCTAACATTCGCCGCCTCATCACCCAGGGCGAATACCCGGAAAGGTTGTGGCGTGATTTACAAGGGGCTTAGCCCAGTAGTACCACCGTGCCTTAGGGCGACTGGCGCAAGCGCCGTGGAAGGTCGCGGGCGCCGTGAATGAGCCGCTCCAGAAGGAGCGCTTCCCCGTTGAATCGGTAGTAGAGTATATGCTTGTTGAAGGGACGTTTGACGAGGATGGCGTGAAGTTCAGCCAAGTCAGGGTCCTTCGGGAAGGGCCTGTGTCCGATCTGCGGATTGGACGCCAATCGGCGCACGCTCTCCTCGACTGCATCGAGGAACCGCTCGGCCAATGCGGGCCCCTCCTGGTCGGCGTACCACGCCATGCGCAGATGCACGTCGGCGTCGAACCAAGGGGCGTACTCGAGGCGCGGGCTCATTTCGCACGCGAGGTGCGAAGGCGCTGGCGCAATCTCTCAAAATAGTCGGCGGGCATTGGGTGGTGCGGGCCGCCTACGGCTTCCAACAAAGCGGCCTTAAGCTCCGGTGGGCAGGCTCCACTTGGGAGGGGCAGGGTCCAAGCCGGAAAACCTTCTTGCTGCTCGCTGGCCTGCAATCCGCGCAACGCCTCGGCCACCACGGCGCTGGCGTCCGGATACTCCCCACTGGCGGTCTTTGCGCTCACAAACTCCTCCAATTCTCTGGGCACTGTCACGTTCACGGTTTTAGTCTATTCCCGACCAGGAAGGTGTCAAGCGGCGCGAACGGCGCGCCAAGCCCCCAAGAGGTGCCAGCCAATGATAATTTGTTGTTCATGGTCCCAGATCTGGTTGGCCCGGGCGTGCAGGCGCCCGTTATTCTCAGCGCGGCTGCGCTACTCCCAATCCAGCCTAAAGGCGAGGATGGGGCGCTGCTGAGTGGGAATGCCGGTGAGCCATTGGGCGGGAAGGTCCTCGAGCGGGGAGGCGCGGTTCTCGCGGGAGGGGATTTGGTCGGCGGGAAACAGGCTGGGCGTCTGCCAGTTGGAGCGGCGGAGGATGTGGTCGAAGCCGGCCTTTGCCTCGGCTGGCGAGAGCGCGGCCACGCGCCAATGTTTTCCGGCGGTGGTGTGGACAATGTCGTGACGCGCACAGACGGCGGCGATGATGCCGGGGGCTTGAGCGGGGGATGTTGCCGGGGCGCAGACGATAAGGAGTGTGTTTTCTCCCGAGGAGCGTGCGGGCTCGAAGCCGTCGATCGGCTGTGACCAACCACTGGACCGGCCTACTGCGTGGCCATCGAGCCACACGGCGCATGGCTCGGAAGACGCGGCGGTCAGATAGACGGCCGGCGGGCCAGACGCAACGTCCGCGGAGGAACCCGGCGCTTGCGAGGCCTCTTGGAAGACAAACCAGCATTGATGCGGGAATTCGCCGTTGCGCTGGCGCATTGGGGCCAATTCCAGTTGGTGCCACGAGGAAAGGCTGGCGGCATCGTCGCCCGCTCGGCGGGCCAGGACGCGCAAGGGCCAACTCAGTTGCTTGGGCCGGTTGGCCCCCTGGCCTCCGACCTCTGCCCTCTGACCTCTGGCCTCTGATCTCTGGCCTCTGCTCAAAGCAGGCAATACAACGATGGGGAGATGATCAGGCTTCCGCTCGAACAGCCAGGCATTTGCGGGAACCGCATGGGCGACGAGCAAGTCATCCCCGGCCAAAAACACCTTGCCTCCACCCGGTGCCGGTTCACTGCGCAGATGCCACGGCCAGCCCAATTGGATGGTCTGCATTCCATCCCATCGGCCTCGGACAACCCACTGGTTGGCGGCATGTTCCACGCTCAGGCCCGCGCCTGCCTGCACGCGGGCGGCGCCAGCCCAGGCGGGTCTGCGCAAGTAGAGCGTGGCGTCGGTGGGCGAATCGGGCGTAACCTGGATAAGAAGACCATTTGCGATTTCCCGGGTTGAGATGTGCCAAGTGGT
>JBJKSV010000113.1:0-3737 GCA_046703605.1 Limisphaerales bacterium | reverse complement strand
TCCCAAAACCGCGGGTTGAACCGCTCGCGCAAATGGAAGCCCGCTCATGTCCATGGCCGTCAACAGGAACCAGGCGGCTCCCGAGACGAGCATCACCCCGAGCAAGGGCAGGCAAAGCCGCTGCACTCCGGGCGAGGTTCCAAAGCGGGCCTCCGATTTGCCCCCGCGGAAAGAAGGCGTCGCGCCGAGCCGATTGACGGCTAACACGCCGAAAAACAGCAGACACGCGCCAAAATGCACCGCACGCGTCAATACCAGCCAGATCATCATCGCAACTGCCCCGCGGAGTCACTGGATCGTGAACTCGAAATGGCCCTGCGTCGGATGCGTGTCCACCGACACAACGTGCCAGATCACCTTGTAGGTGCCCGGCGGGAGTTTCGGCAGCTTCAGCTCGAGCAGCTTTCCATTATTCTTGTCCACGCGCGCTTTCTTTTTGGTCACGCGATCTCCGTGGGCGTTCTTGACCTCAATGACGCTGAAAGCCGGCTCCAGTTCCTGAGTGAACCAGATTCTGACCTCGGATGGGGAGGATTTCACTGTGCTGCCGACTTTCGGCTTGGAATGGTCCAGGAAGGCGTGAGCCCAGGCGGGGAATTGCGGCGCCAGAAAGATGAGGGCCGCCAGCGCCCAGGGGCGGATCCCGCAGCTACCCCCACCGCCGCGTGGAAGGGGGCCGTTGTTGGACTCATTTGCGATTGGGACGCCGAGTCCGGCTTGTTCGCAGGGGTCCTCGTGGGGGACGTCCAGCCCGAAGGGCCACGGCGCCGAGATCTTGAGAAGTGTCTTTACTGTTTTCATGAGTGTTTTCCAAAAGGGTTCCTATTTTCCCAACAGGGGATGGCCGAAGATCCTCGGCCACAAGTCGTCGATGTAGAGCTGCACCTGGAACACTGCGCCGATCCCGCCCCCGGAGTCGCTGTTCAATGGAATCATGGCCTCGGCGCCCAACTGAAAGTAGTTGTTTTCGTAAAGGATGCCCGGGGCGATGATGCCGGTGGTTGGACCGCCTCCCCGGTTCTCGGGCGTGGTCATGGCGAACTCGATCAGCGGTATCATGTTCTTGAACGGGGCGGGAAGCCCGATGTCTTTTACCTGGCTCTGGAGGTAGCGCATGCTGTATTCAAGCGCAAAGCCCCAGTCCAGGGCATTTGGATCCGCGCTGGTCGGAAACTCTTCTCCCAGCGCCGCCGTGAGGGCGAACGGTCTCGCGAATTTCAGCGTGCCGGGCAAATCGCCGAAGCCCTTGCCCGCGTAAAGCGTCGGGGTGAGAACGGACGCCGATTCGGCGCCGATGCTCCTGGCGCCCGTGCCGCCTACGTCGGCATCCAAACCGATCGAGAAGAGCGCCTCGTGTGGCACGTTCTCCCACAACTGGTACTTGGCGTTGAGCGAGAGGTTGTCAAAGCCATGGACTGAGGGCATTCCGCGCGGAGCCAGGTTCACGTAAGTCTCCGAGAAGGCCAGCGCGAATCTGGGAAAAACCTCTTTGCTGAAACTGAAGCCCACGCCGGTCTCGCGTGTCGGCGGGCTTCCGGGATTCACGAAGGTGGACACGGTGGGGAACGCGAATTCGTCCACCGCGAACGGATCATCGGTCTGAATTGTCGGCGGAAAAAACCGGTCACCGACAAACCCATGGGCCTGGAGGTCGGCCGTGCCCAGGCCAAGGACCGCGAACGCCGCGCTGGAAGAGGCAACGAGCCAGCGGGTGCTGCCTTTGCGGGCCGGGCATCTACTTTTTACAATATCTCTGTTCACGATATTCTTTTGCTAAATCTTAATTCTACGCATGGGAACTGATTCATGGGATCGAAAGGCCTCCTCAGGTCTTGAAGGCCGCCAATCAACGGGTTCGACGCCGCTTCCGGGCGGGTTTCAGCAGGCGAAACGGATGCCATCCGAAGGACTGAACCGGAGCGTCAACTCCGGCCAATGACAGACGACAAAGCGCCCCTCACGAGCGTGTAGAGCTTACACGCGGGCGGGACGGGGAGGCGGCAGCAGAGGTTCTTGGGAGAGAAGTTCGGCAAACGCATTGTTTGCCGGCGGCAAGAACTGAAAGCACGAGGGAGCCGCAATCACGAAATCGCGTGGCACAGGCGGGAACTCGAGCCGCTTGAATTGAAGAACGGACTCGTTGCTCTTCTCAGTTCTCTGGGCCGCGGCAATGGCCTTGCAGAGGCAGCACGGATGCCTTCCGTCAAAGGTTTCCTTCAATGCGATGCGCAAGGGCGCCTTCTCGGAATAGACGAGGACCATGCGCATCCACGCAAGCGACTGCAGCCCGGCCCAGTTCGTCCCCGTCGTCAGGGCAAGGGCGGCGAGCAGCAACACGTTGCCGATGCGTTTGAACATCCAAGAACCCTAATCCGATTCCGCCAAAGCGCAACCGGCCCGTGTTGGCAATTGAAACTCAAGTTTCCCGATTGCAATTTTTCCGGGCCATCCCATCATGGCCGCATGAACGAGTTGCCTGATCACTCCGGACGCGGTTTTACTCTCATCGAGTTGCTGGTCGTGGTGGCGATCATCGCCATTCTGGCGGCTTTGCTCCTGCCGGCTCTTTCGCGGGCCAAGGACAGCGCCCAGGCGGCGGCCTGCTCGGACAATATCCGGCAGTTGAACCTGGGATGGCTGCTTTACTCCGACGACAGCCACGGGGCGCTGGTGAACAATTCGAGCATGGCCGATACCCGGACTTACCGCCGGAGTTGGGTCAATAACATCGAGGACTGGGGCACCAGCCAGGAAAACACGAACCCGGCTTATATCCTGAGCGGAAAGCTGGCGCCCTACGTGAATAATTCGTTGGGGGTCTATAAGTGCCCGTCGGATCGCTCCATGGCCCAGTGCGGCCCGCGCCTGCGCAGCTACTCTCTCAACTCGCTCGTGGGCGACCCACTCATCACCCCCAACCGGTTCAATCCGGACTGGGAGCAGTTTCTCAAGATTACGGAGTTCCCGCGCCCGTCCCATTTTTACACGTTCATCGAGGAGCACCCGGACACCATCAACGACGGCTACTTCATGAACTCCTGGAACCAGATTAAGTGGGGCAATCTACCGGCCTCTTATCACAACGGCAGCGCGAACATCGCCTGGGCGGATGGGCATATCGAGCGCCACAAGTGGCTGGCCGACACGGTGCGCCCGCCCGTCAAAGGCGGGGCCGGGGGCGGATTCGTGCCCAATCCGGACAACGACTATCTCTGGCTGCGCGACCGAACCAGCGTCAAGATCAAGGCGCAGTGAGGTGTGCGTCTGAGTCCGGAGCAGCTTCAATTCTCCTTGGGATTAGCGTTTATCAGCGAGAATTAGCGTTTCATGTTTTTGCCCCCATCTTTTTGCCTTTTGTTGTGGCCCAGGTTAGGACTTCGGACTTCACGTTCCAAGTCCAGCCAATCGCCGTCGAACAGGAACCTATCGACCGGATCCTCATTGTGCGGCGCCAGCTTCCATCCCTTGAACACGGTCAGCGATAACTACCGGGCCAAGAAGGCCGGAGGGCAGGGGAGGGGTATCCTTTTTGAACGGGTTCCAGGTTGTCCAGGTAAACCGCTTTTGAGGCGGCAGAGAGAGATCGCCAATAAGGCGGTTGGGCCAAAGATTGGCAACTTCAATTGCAAGTTGATTCGTTCCGGGCTTGAGAACGCCAGTGACCTTGACCCGCCACGGGGCACACCAAACGACGCCCAAATCATGGCCGTTGAGCCATACTTGGGCCAGGTTCTTGA
>JBJKSV010000112.1:0-4402 GCA_046703605.1 Limisphaerales bacterium | reverse complement strand
AGCTTGACCGCCTTTTCTTCCGTCTCCGCCACGCGCGTATCGACGGTGGGAATCCCGTAGGTGTTCAGGAGTTGCTTGGATTCGAATTCGGTCAAAATCGTGCGGCCCTGCTCGCGGACTTTCTGAATGATGGCGTCAGCCTTGGCCCGAATCGACGCATCGGCCTGTTGATCGGCCAGCAGCGCCGGCGTTTCATACAACGACCGCAAATTGTAGGTGTAGCGGTACATGTATTGAAAGGCGCGCGCGGCGGTGTCCGGGTACTTGTAAGTCGGAATGCCGGCCGCGTTGAGAATGTCTTCGCCCGGTTCAACTTCCTTGCCGCCCATCCAGCAGGTAAGCAGTGGCTTGCCGGGAATCTTGGCGTAGGGCTTAAGGGCATCCGCCGTCCCAATGGGATCGGTCATGGCCTGCGGCGTAAGAATCACCAACATGCCGTCGCTATTCGGGTCCGCGGCGGACAATTGAACCGCCTTGGCGTAGCGGTCCGGGCCGGCATCACCCAGGATATCGATGGGGTTATTATGGCTCCAGGCGGCCGGCAAGAGCTTGTTCAGTTCGGCCATTACCTGCTCGGAAGGCTCGGCGAGCTGGCCCCCGCTGCTAATGAGCATGTCCGTGGCTAGAACACCCGGCCCCCCCGCATTGGTCAGGATGGTCAGGCGCGGCCCCCGAGGACGAGGTTGTTTAGCAAGCAGGTCCGCCATGTGGAAGAGCTCGGCAATCGTCTCAACCCGCAAGACTCCCACCCGGCGGAAGGCGGCCTGCAGGACCTCGTCGCTGCCTGTGAGCGAGCCGGTGTGAGAGGCGGCGGCCTTGGCCGCGGCGGCCGTGCGGCCAACCTTGATGACGATGATCGGTTTCGTGAGCGCCACTTCCCGCGCCGCGGAAAGGAACGAACGAGCGTCGCCGATGGATTCCATGTAAATGACGATGCTCTTGGTATTGGGGTCGTCGCCAAGATAATAGATCAGGTCGCCCCAGTTGACGTCCAGCATCGAGCCAATCGAAACGAACGCGCTAAACCCGACGTTTTCCCTAAGACTCCAGTCTAGAATCGCCGTGCAAAGCGCCCCGCTCTGGCTGATGAATCCGACCGTCCCCGGTCGCGCGATGGTCGTCGCGAAGGTCGCATTCAAGCCGTTCTGAGGAACCATCACACCCAGGCAGTTCGGACCGACAATGCGCATCTTGCCCTTTCGCGCTTCCGCGAGAACCTGTTGCTCCAGCTCGGCGCCGGCCGCTCCGGTCTCCTTGAACCCCGCCGAAATCACAATTGCCCCCGGCACGCCTGCCTCCGCGCACTCACGGATAATTCCCGGCACCGTGGCTGCCGGAGTCGTAATTACGGCCAGATCCACCTTTTCAGGAACCGCGGCGATGTTCGGATAAGCCTTTACGCACAGCACACTCGACCGCTTCGGGTTGACGGGGTAAACGATGCCTTCAAAGCCGCCGCGACCCATGTTCTGGAACACGGTGCGTCCGACGCTTCCCTTGTTTTCCGTCGCGCCTATCACCGCAACGACTTTGGGCGAAAAGATCGGGTCCAGCGGATGGCACCGCACCTGGTGCAGAATGTCATGCTCATGCGCCGGTTCGACTCTTTGAGCAGGCGCTGTTTGGTTCGTGGTGGTGGTCTGCATTTTATTGAGCTCTAAAAAATTGTCGAATAACTATGCCTGAGGTTAAGACCGAGGGCTTCACGGGCTTTGGCAAATGTTTAACATATTTTGCGCGAACTGCCCTGACCATAGCAAAAACTGATTCCTTCCGGCGGCCGTCCAATGCCATCAACCCGCTTCCTTCACGCGGGAGCATGGCTCCCGTGCCTGGTCTGGCGCAGGTTTGTATGCGGCATGAAACTCCCGGACGGGTAGGGTGTCACCCCATCGCCTCTGGGTCCTCGCCTCGTTAAAATATGCCTGTTGTTTCATGAAAAGCGCAAGGCGTAAAATGACGAGTAAGGATGCCGCCCGCATCAAAACCGCCCAGGAGTGTCTCGACCACGGAGAACCCAGGCGGGCCGTCAAAGCCCTCCGCAAACTCACTCCCGCGGGTTGGCGCCAGGCAAGACTCGACAGCCTCATGTGGCGCGCTGCCTTGGCTCTCGAATAGCCCAGTTCCCCTTCGCCGCCTCGCCCGGCTTCCAAATCATCGGCGGCGCGCGAAGAATGAGGCCCCCGTTGTCCCCCTCGAAACGATACAATCTTCTCGCCGGTTGAATTGCCTGCCGAATCCAGAAGTGCATGCTCGGCCCGGGTAAGGAGATAGCCGGTAGTCTCGGGCTTCGAATCCACCCTGACCTGGTCGCGCACGGCCAGTGAAAAAGTCCGTTCCGATATGTTGTAGGAGACGACGTAAGGAGTCTCTGATCGAAGGCTTGCGTGTGAAACGAGCGAATCCGATCAGAGACTCCTTACGTCCTCTCCTACAGTGGTTTACGCAGACTTTGTCACTGGCCGTGCCTGGCCGCGAGAATTGTTGAACTTTGCGCTTGCCTCTGTCCGCAATCTCCATTGAACTACCCTCGTGCCCATCACCGTCTCCATTGTCGAAGACAATGACCAACTGCGCGGTACGCTTGCCCGCGTGATTGGTCGTGCCCCGGGCTTTGAATGTGTCAGCCAGTACGGCTCGGCCGAGGCGGCACTCGAAGACCTGCCCCGGCAATGCCCCCAAGTCGTGCTGATGGATATCAACCTGCCCGGCATGAATGGCGTCGAGTGCGCTCGACGGCTCAAGCAACTCCTCCCCGAGACCCACGTCGTCATGCTCACCGTATATGAAGATACGGAAAACATCTTCAACGCCCTCGCCGCCGGCGCTGTCGGCTACTTGCTCAAACGCACCAAAAGCGCCGAACTGCTCGAGGCCATCCGTGAGGTCCATCGTGGCGGCTCACCCATGACGACCCACATCGCCCGGAAGGTAACCCAGTCCTTCCAGAGCAACGGTCCTTCTCCGCATTCGACTGAGAACCTCTCGCAGCGGGAACAGGAGGTGCTCGACTGCCTAAGCCGCGGTTTCCTTTACAAGGAGATTGCCGACAAACTCAATATCAGCTACGAGACCGTCCATACCTACATTCGGCGGATTTACGAAAAGCTCCAGGTACGCACACGTACCGAAGCGGTTGCCAAATTCTTGAAGCGATAAGTGGACGGCCGGATCGGAAAGAAGCCGGAATGCAACAACACTTACTCTGAACGAAAACCGTTCAGCGTATTAGAAAGGGACGCGCAGGGATTCGCGTGTCCAGGCTAAAGACAGGCTCGCGTTTATTGGCCTATGGCTACGCTACAGACGTTGCCATCGCAATGGCAATATAGGGTCAATAAACGCCAACAAGCGTGTCGCCGGAAAGGGCGGTTTTCGCTCTAATCGAGCCGACGCTGTTGGTTCGCCTGGTCCAGATCCAAACCTATGAGAACGACAGTCAAAAAGACCGGCGATTCGTCGAGTCCAGCATGGACCCTATGGGGGATTCGTGGATTCGGCGCAGTGCGGTCTTCCACCTTTACACCTTGGAAATCGCGTCGCGCTGGCGTTTGGCGTGCGTCTGTCTGCTTAGGTCTTGACACCTAGTTGGATTGGAACGGTTTTTGCTCAATGACGACCCTAATGAAAAGATTTGTGCTGATTCTGTTGGCTTCACTCCTGTATGCCCCACTAAAGGGCGGCGCTCAAACCCCGCCCAGTGCCAGTGTCATCTTGACCTGGGACTCCCCAATCGGAGTCGTTGCCGGATTCGACCTCTATTACGGAACAAACTCCGGAATCTATAGTCATGTGGTGCAACTCGGAAACACCAACCAGACCACCGTCTCGGGTCTCTTGCTCGGCACAACGTACTATTTTGCCGTTGCCGCCGTGGATAGCGCCGGGCTGGAAAGCCCCTTCTCCGCGCAATTGGCTTACACCCCGGGCACCGGCGCGTCCACACCCTGTACCATCACGCTCTCCAATCTGAACCAGCAATACACGGGGTCCCCATGCCCTGTCACCGCATCGACAATTCCATCCGGACTGCCAGTAGCCATCACCTACAACGGAGCTTCCTCCGCCCCGGCAACCGTAGGAACCTACGCCGTGGTCGCAAGCGTGAACTCCCAGGGATACGTTGGAACCACCAATGCCATCCTTACCATCTTCTCCCAGCAGACGGTGGGTCCGCTTGTCAATGGCAGTTTCGAACTCGGGTATTCCGGCTGGAGCGCCTCCGGCAATGTGGCCTTGAGCCCTCGCGCCAGCGTTGGCACCAATTGCATGCAATTTAACCCCGGCCAGGTCTCGCCCAACGGCACCCTCTCCCAGACCTTCGCCACCACCGCAGGCCAATCCTATCTGCTCTCCTGCGATGTCGGCGCCGATTGGGGCAACTCCACCCTGCCCCAAAGCC
>JBJKSV010000111.1:0-3586 GCA_046703605.1 Limisphaerales bacterium | reverse complement strand
GGTTGAGGGGCCGTTCAGAAGCGCACAGGGGCGGTGGAGATAGGCGTCGCGGTACAGTCCAAAGGCGTGCAGAACGCTGCGGGACCCTGGGGCCAGTGGCCTGCACCTGTGGAGGAGATTAAGGATCGCGATGTCGATGTGTTCTTGTGTGGCCAGGCGGCGATACTCAGGAAGAAAGGCTTCTCGCAGGCTCTCGTCCAGGGCCGCTTCCAAATCTTTTTCGGAAAACGGGATTCGGATGTAGCCATCATAGAGGGGGCAGTCGAGTCCGAGGTCTTGAGCGGTGCCGCTCATCAGGACAAGCCGCGTCGGGATTTTCGCCGCGTGGACCAGTTCCGCCATGCGCACGGAGAGCATCGCCGGCAACCTGAGGTTGACCAGTATGCAATCGAAGCCGCCTTTGAGCAAGGACACCGCCTGCGGATAAGTGAGGTGGTTGCCGTCCTCCACCACGATTTCGACGGGGTTGGTCTGCGAGGATTTGGCCAGCCAAAGCCGAAGGAGGTCGGGGATGATAGAGCGAAGACCTTCGTCGGTGTGCAAGAACAGCAGGCGCATGGCTGGCGTTGCAGCAGTCAGGAGCGCGCCGCGCTGAACCAAAGCGCCAATTTGGCTCCTGATCGCAAAAGGGGCGACCCGAGAATGCACTCAGTTTGTACCATGCGTTTGTTGTCTATCCACAAGATCTTCGCCGGGGACGATTGTAAAGATGTACGGGGGCATGAGTGTTGTCAAGAATGTGCCGGCGCGCTACTTAACGGTTTCCTTCAAAAAAGCCTGGAACTCATTGGCTGAAACCAACCTTGCCCCGCGGAGGGTGAGCGACGATTCCGCTCGATCTTCCCCGACTTCGGCCGGTTTGTGGCTCGCGCTGCAGAATCAAAATGGGGTGATGCCGTGCTCACCAAAACCTCCCTCAATACCGTTCGCTCACGCGACAAACGGGTTCCCCACGGCGGCCGAACAGCCCCGTAGCAACCTGTAAAGGAGGAAAACTCTGCGGCAACTTTGGCGGGAAGGAGAAGGAACATGACGCGACAGAGGAATCTCCCCTTGCAACTTAGCGAGAAAGTGCGAGTTTGGTGGAACAGCTAATGAGGGCGTTTAGGCGTCCAGAGCGGGAAGGCCGCGTTGGCTCAGCGTCTGTGCCAGCGCCAGAAAGCGCGGCCCGATTTTGAGGGGGACCCTGGAACTGGACAAGCGCCCGAGCAGGAACCCGAAGTATGACAACTGCCGCTCGCGAGATAGATCTTAAGCGTCTGCCCACACCGTGTCATGAGAGCTAAGTCTGCCTGCCCAGCTCGCATTCTGGTCGTGGACGATGAGCCGGGCATCCGTGAGGCGATTCGGATGATGCTTGTCTATGCCGGCCACGAGGTGGCGTCCGCAAGCAGTGCGCCGGAGGCTTTGGCGATCATGGAGAAGAGACGGTTCGACCTGGTCCTGACGGACTTTTGGATGCCAGACATGAAAGGAGACGAATTTGCCGCGATCATCAAGGAGCGTGATCCGAATCAGCCAGTGGTCATGGTCACCGCGTATGCCGAGATGTTGCCGACATCAGGAGACAGTGGCAGGAGAAACATCGACCGGCTGCTGCCGAAACCGTTCACCCTTGAAGAGCTTTGCCAGACAGTGGCTGAACTGGTTGTGCGCGAGAGTCCGGGGGTGGTGACATTGGCAGAGGACATCTAGGCCGGCGTGCTTAAGGCATCCCAACTACTGAACGTGGAGAAGGAACTCCAGCTTTAGGGATCTCGCAAAGTCTTCCAAGAAAAGGACCAGTGGATTGGCGAGGGGAGACTCGTGCTCCTTGAGGATGGCGCAGAGCACCGAGGGGGTGTTGCCGGATTTGAGGTCCCAGCAGTCAGACCACTCCAGGAGTTCCGGCGGCACACAGATGCCGTTGCGGGCGGAGACGATGACCATATCCCCGGATGTGGCTTCGCGGGCGTATTCCGCGCGCAGCAAGCGGGATGATAAGGCGGAAAAGGGCACCGCCTGCCGTTTCACCTTGTACGTAGGACCCAGGAGGTCGCTCAAGCGGCGACAAAACTCATAGAACCGGGCTCCGCTTGGAAAATCCTGATACGTGCCGAACACGCTCAACCTGCCTGGTACCCGCCAAGTCCGATTAGCCCAGTGCCTAGGGATGACGAATTCCATTTGGCAAAGGCGTGCTCCGAAGATTCATCATTGCGGCGTTTCTCGTCAAGGATTGCAAACGGAGTTGCGGATCATTTTGGGGTTGCTGTGGAGAAACACCGTCATGGAAGGATGGGAATGCACGGCATCCCGGGCGGCGGGTTCCTGGGGGCGCGGGATGGATCGAAGGCCCGCACGGATGGAGAGCGACGGGTCGTTGAACCGAAGAGTAGCAAACGTACAAGGGCGGCGCTCGCGTCTTTTTTTAAGGAAAACCAGCCTTTGGCCGATATAGGTGATGATGCTATAGCGCACGGAGCCTAGAGCTGGCGAGGTTGAGGCAGCTCTTTTCGGCAGGTGCCCTTACTCGCCCCGAAATGAAATGATATGGCGACAGATGGATATGATTTCTTGAGCGAACTGGCGCATTTTGCGCCGGCCACGTTCGAACACCGATTTTGCACGGCAGCAATGCGACTCCGCTTGGGACGCTGGCTCGATAGCGCCGACTTGACGATCCTCTACGAGGCGGCCTTCGAAGCGGCCATGTGCAACGTATGTTTCAATGGTTTTGGCGGATGCCGAGGGGAGATAAAGCCGGAGTTGGAGGGGCATCGAAGGAGTCTGGAGACCAGGTTCATGGAGGCGCGGGACCGGCTCTACGGCTCCCCAGGTTGGGCAGAGCTTCCCCGTCTGGTGCGGCAATCTATCCATCGGATTTTTTTGACGATATACATTGCCGACGAAAACTTGATACCCTAGGAAGCAAGCACGCAGAGTCCTTGTATGGGGATCGAGCGCCCGAATCGGAAGGAAACGGCAGGGCTGCGCAATCCCTGTTGAACGGTGAATCGGGTCGAACTCTAAAAAACTGGGTTTTGCAGGCAAATCAGGCCCAAAATGGTGGAGGCGGCGGGAGTTGAACCCGCGTCCCTGGCAAATGAACCGGCCGCGACTACATGCTTAGTCAGGAGAGAGTTTTCTGCCGGGTGATAGCGGCCTGACACCGAGCCGCCCGGCCTAGTCCGCATGAAAAGAATTTGGTTGGCGGCGCGCAGACTCCACTGTCAACCTAACCTGCTATGGCATTCATCCAGCGTAGCAGGTGTCCACTGGCGAATGTCGCGACAACTTAGGCCGCGAGAGCTAATTCTTCGTTAGCAGTTAATGATTTGGTGCGATGATTTACGAGGCCAACGTACCATCCTCGGCATGCCACTTCTGGCGTATCCACCCAGTCGAAACCAGTACGCCCCCTACGAAGCAGTCCTACTTATTGCTTAACATTTTTTCGCGGTAATGCAAACCGAATTGTTCGGGGCAATTGTCATTTTAAAGGAGCGGGGGCTTTCCACCCCCGATTTAGCCGTTGGGGGGACAAGAATGTCCTCCTTCCTTTATGAACTGGCGGCAATCACCCAGCGGAATCAATGCCATAAGG
>JBJKSV010000110.1:0-3854 GCA_046703605.1 Limisphaerales bacterium | reverse complement strand
ATCCTCGAGGATGTAAAGACCCGAGGCGACGCCGCATTGCTGGAGCTGACGGAGCGATTCGATGGGGCAGAATTGTCCGCCGACCAACTCGCCGTGACACAGGCCGAACTGATGGCCGCCTCGCTGCAAGCGCAGCAACCATTGCGGAAGGCGGTGGCGGAGGCGGACAGAAACGTCGCGGCTTTCGCGCGAAGATCTCGGCGGTGGGATTGGTCGTCGCGCAACTCGCACGGGGCGGTCGTGGGCGAAAAATTTGATCCGTTTCAACGGGTGGGCATCTACATTCCGGGAGGGACGGCGCCGCTGGTTTCGACGGCCCTGATGACGATAGTGCTGGCTCGGGTCGCCGGATGCCCGGAGATTGTCGTCTGCACGCCCTGCGGAAGAGACGGGAGCATTAATTCGGCTTTGTTGTTCGCGGCGCGCGTGGCGGGGGCGACAGAGATTTACCGGATTGGAGGAGCGCAGGCCATTGGGGCCATGGCCTACGGAACGGAGACCATCCCGCGGGTGCAGAAGATCTTCGGGCCTGGCAACGCGTATGTCGTGGCGGCCAAGAGGCTGGTGGTGGGGCACGTAGCCATTGACCTGCTGCCGGGGCCAAGCGAGTTGCTGGTGCTGGCGGACGATTCGGCCAACGCCAAATTTGCCGCGGCGGATCTGCTGGCGCAGGCGGAGCATGGTTCGGGTCACGAACGGGTTTGGCTGGTCACCACCTCTGGAAGGCTGCTCAAGGCGGTCGAGAAGGAAGTGAGCCGCCAGGTGAAGGGCCTGCCCAGACGTGAGTTCATCGAGAGGGCGCTGGAAAGAAACGGTTGGCTCATCCAGGTCAAAACTGTGGATGGCGCCCTGGAGTTGGCCAACCAGTTGGCTCCTGAACACTGCGAGGTAATGATGCGAAAGGCGCGGACAGTCGCTAAACGCATACGGACAGCAGGCGCGATTTTTCTGGGCGGGTATTCTCCAACGGTCACGGGAGATTACGTGGCGGGCCCGAGCCACACGCTGCCGACCGGCGGAGCGGGCGCATCGTTCGCGGGCCTGACTGTCGATCAGTTTCAGCGACGCACCAGTCTGGTCGAATACGGCCGCGCGGCGTTAAGAAAAGCCCTGCCGGCGGTTCGGAAGTTCTCTGAGGTGGAAGGTTTGAGCGCACATGGACGTTCGGCAGAGATTCGGCTTAAGGCTTGAGAACATGCACCGCGCTTGGGCGACCGCGGCGCGGAGAATGTTCTCGCTGCAACCCTATCTGGTCCTGGGCCGCGTGGCGCGGTTGCCGACGGTCTGGTCCAACTGCCTGGCCGGGTGGTGGCTGGGCGGGGGAGGGAACGTCAGGTTGCTCCCCGGTCTGTTTGCGGGCGTCAGTTTTATTTTTATCGGCGGGGGCTTTCTCAACGATGCGCTCGACGCCAGCGACGATCTGGAGCATCAGCGGGCCCGCCCCATACCTTCGGGTGCAGTAAGCCGCCGGGCGGCACTGCTGTGGGGTTGGGCGTGGATGGCATTGGGTCTGGCGAGCCTCTTCTGGATGGATCGCGTTAGCGGCATCCTGGGCGTGGTGCTCGCGTGTGGCGTTGTGGCGCACAACGGATTGCACCGGATCATCACCTTTTCTCCGGTCATACTTGGGCTGTGCCGCTTCTTCGTCTATATGATCGGCGCCTCCACAGCCTTCTTTGGTGTCTCCGGTTGGGCCATCTGGTGCGGCCTGGCCGTGGCTGCCTATGTTGCCGGGATGGGATGGCTGGCCCGGGTGCGCACTTTGCCGGCCAGGTTTCCGTATTGGCCGGTGCTCTTGCTCGCAGTGCCCATCCTGCTCGCCTTGCTGATGGACACAGGAGTGTACAGGACCGCCGGCGTCTTGCTCTCTCTCATTCTGGCGCTATGGTTGGTCCGTTGTCTGTGGCGGCTGCTCAGCCGAGCCGAGGGTGACCTCACCGGCATGCCGTCCGGGCTCGTGGCAGGCATTGTTTTCGTGGATTGGCTGGCGAGCGCCGGCAGTCCGCGTTTTTTGAGCTTCATCTTTATTGGCCTGTTCCTGCTCACGTTGGGACTCCACGCCCTCGCTCCGACTGAATGAGATGACGGAGTTGCTTGCCTGCGGGCCGGACGGTGCGTATTGTCAGAGGTGTATGCAAACGCGCGGGACAATTCTGATCTTCATGGCATTTCTATGCGCTCCCTTCTCCGGCTGGGCTGCGCCAAATCAACTTTCACCCAAAGAAAAGGCCGCCGGGTGGAAGCTGCTCTTTGACGGCAAGACCACCGCCGGTTGGCGGACTTTCAGGAAGCATTCATTCCCCAAAGGGGACTGGACGGTGGAGGATGGCTGGCTGCATTGCCTGGGACACGGCGGCGGAGACATCATCTCGGACGGGCAATTCGACCAGTTCGAACTTGAATGGGACTGGAAGCAAGCTCGAGGCGGCAACAGCGGGGTGAAGTACTTTGTCACCGAAAAGCGACGGGCAGCCTTGGGCCATGAATACCAGATGATCGATGATTGGCGCGAACCAGACGCAAAAGCCGCACACGGCAAACGCGTCACCGCCGCCTTCTACGATGTTTTTGCGCCTGCGACGCCGCCTCCATTAAAGCAGCCTGGCGAGATCAACCACTCGCGGATTGTGGTTATAGGCAATCACGTGGAGCATTGGCTAAACGGGAAGAAGGTGCTGGAATACGATTGCGGCAGTCCCGCCACGATGGCTGCCGTGCAAGCGAGCAAATTCCGGCACACACCCGGATTCGGCTCACGCATCAAGGGCCATATCCTTCTCCAGGACCACCACAGCCAGGTGTGGTTCCGCAACATCAAGATCCGAGACCTATCGGGCAAGTACCCGGGCCACTGGGACTGGCCTGTGAGGTCGCGGAGCTTCTGAAGGCAACGACCGCGGAAACCGCGGTTGAACCCGCAACGAACTCGACTTGCCGGCAAACAAGTTTTTCGACCCAGGCGCCCAACGGGCCGCGAAGGTGAAGGACCTCTTCACCCAAATCGCCGCTCGGTACGACCTCATTAACGACCTCCAGAGCTTCGGCCTTCACCGGCTCTGGAAACGGCGCCTTGTGCGGCTTGCCCGGCCGCAACCCGGCGAGCGCGCGTTGGACCTCTGTTGCGGGACGGGAGACATCGCGTATCGTTTGGCCGAGGCTGGGGCGGAGGTGACGGCCCTGGATTTCAGCGAACGGATGCTCGAGGTCGCGCGTGCCAAGGAGCATGCCGGAGCCGGGCCAAGGCCACAGTTCATTCGAGGCGACGCCCAGCGCCTTGCGTTCGCCAATGACTCATTCGCCATCGTCACCATAGGTTATGGTTTGCGCAACTTGGCTCGGTGGCAAAGCGGATTGGACGAAATGCATCGGGTGGCCGCCGCCGGAGGGCGGTTGGTAATTCTCGACTTCGGCAGGCCGGAACTGCGTCTGCTGCGCATGCTCTATTTCGCCTATCTGCGGGTGTTCGTGCCGCTGTTGGGACTCATCTTTTGTCGAAATCCCAGCGCCTACGCTTACATCCTCGAGTCGCTGAAACATTACCCGGCCCAGCGCGGCGTGGCTGCGAGAATGAAAGAACTTGGCCTGGCCAATGTCCGCGTGGCGAATCTGCTCGGCGGGGTGATGAGCATCCATTATGGCGAAAAGGCCGCCCCTCCGGCGTCATAGCGACGGAGTCGATAGGGTGTGTGATCCGTGCGCGCCGGCTAAGGGGTTGGCAGCACGCGGGGTGACGCGTCCTGCCGAACCAGCCCCATTCGTGGTGTCACAGTCAAGGTGCGACCGCCGTCCTATGTTCTCGTCTTTCGGCTTTCGTTTCTGAGAAAGATCTGCTAAAGAGCAAAGATGGCAGAGAG
>JBJKSV010000109.1:0-2905 GCA_046703605.1 Limisphaerales bacterium | reverse complement strand
ATCCGCGGCGGGGCCAAATGGATCGGCACTGACGGCTGGGTTTGGGTGGACCGCGGCGGCTACGACGCCTCTAATGTCGATTGGTTCAGGAAACTCCCGGACAGTGCCAAGATCCGGCTCTACAAATCCGACAACCACTGGCGCAACTTCATCGACTGCGTCAAATCCCGCAAACCCACCATCACCCCCGCGCGCACGGCCCATCACTCGACCATCCCCGGCCACTTAGGACTCATCTCGATGCTCCTTGGCGGCCGCAAGCTCCGCTGGGACGTGGCAATCGAGGAAATCCTCGATGATCCCGAAGCGACCAAGCTCATGAGCCGGCCCTACCACCACGGCTGGAAATTGGCCTATCCAGTATAAATCGGCCTGGCCTTTGGGGCGCGGACCGGAGAGTGCATGCCCCGGTCCGCACCCTGCCGCCATCAAGTTCAGGCGGCGCTGGCCTCCTGCTCCTGCTCCTGCTCCGGCTCTCAATCGTTGAGGGCGAGCAAGAGCCAGACTCAATTTGAGATTCTCAATCCTTCATTTTCAATTCTCAATTGTGCTTGGCGAGAACAAGTCATCTGAGCGCCGGCTCGCCAGGAAATATTCGAGTTAGGAGCTATGGCTGATTTTCAATATGTTGCCAAGAACCCGGCGGGCGAGACCGTAACGGGGGTCATCGCCGCCGAAACCGAGGCTACCGCCTTGCGGGTGCTGGACGAGCGCAGCCTGTTCCCCCTGCAACTCCGGGACCGCTCCAGCGAGGCGCGCCAGACGGTCGCCCGCCAGCGCATCCGCACCCGGCATGTAGGCGTCATGTACGGCCAACTGGCCGACCTCATCGGAGCCGGCGTGCCGCTATTACGAGCTTTGGATTCGCTCATTAAGTCCACCGTCAATCCACGATTGGTTGCGGTGCTGAAGGAGGTCCGCGCCAACGTAGCGGATGGCAAATCCCTGACCGAGGCGCTGCGCGGGTTTCCCGAGGTGTTTCCCTCCCTCCACACCGCGATGGTCCAGGCCGGAGAGCGGGCGAGCTTTCTGGAAGATGTCTTGCGGAGCCTCTCGACCTTCCTGGAACGGCTGGACGAATTGAGGGGCAAGGTCATCGGCGCCATGATCTATCCCGCCTTGCTGGCGGCCGTCGGCTCCATCGTGCTCACCGCTGCCCTGCTGTTTTTCGTGCCGCGATTCGAGCCGCTCCTGGCCTCGACACACAAGCCGCTGCCCACAACCATCATCTTCGCCCTGAGCGGGACGCTGCGTCATTACTGGTACCTGTTGGCGCTGGCCTTTGGCGGAGTCGGCGTGCTGGTCTGGAGCGGTGTTGCCAGCGAGAGTGGCCGGAGGGTGTTTGAGGAGTGGCGGATGCGGGTGCCGGTCGCGGGCACGGCCCTGCGGTTGCTGGCCATTACCCGTTTTTGCCGCATCCTGGGGACGATGCTTGCCAATGGTGTGCCCTTGCTTCAGGCACTGGCCATTAGCCGCGGTGCTACCGGCTCCCGGTTGATGGCCGATCGGATTACGGACGCCATGGAGAACGTGCGCGGCGGCAAGCCTCTGACCGAGCCGCTCCGCGTTGGAGGCCTCTTTCCGGAGCAGATCCTGGCCATGATCCAGGTGGCGGAGGAATCCAACCGGCTGGACAAGGTGCTCCTGACCATTGCCGATACCGTCGAGCGCCGCACCCACCAGCAGGTGGACCAGGCCGTGCGCCTGCTCGAACCGATGATCCTCTGCCTGGTCGCCATGGCCATTGGCTTCCTCGCCCTCGGCCTGTTGCTGCCTATCTTCACCATGGCCAGTGCCCTGGGCCGAAGCTAATTCTGTTTAGCAGACATGCGCTGTGCCGCCAACTCGCGGTGGCCCGTTTCCGGTGAGGCGGGCCTCAGACCGCTCTTCCCGTCGCATCGAGCATTCCTCAGGTCTCTCCTGACACTCCCACTCTCTCACACTTCGCCTCCTCATTCCGTTACACCCTGCTCCGTTGCTTATACCCGGCCCCATCCGTCCCGTCCGTCTCATCCGTCCCATCATCCCCTGATCCTGCTCCCTGGCGCGCGCCGCTGGCCACCGCAAGCCGCCCGGCTGGGCAAAAAACTGCCGCTAACAAAGCTCTCGACGTCCAGGCTGGCGGCTGATAAGCTCGGCACACTTAGTGAACCCAAAAACCAATTCTCCTTCACCCGCGCAGCGCCCAGTACCGGCGAACGCGCGAAAAGCAATTTCCTGCTATCAATTTCTCGTGGCTTTGCCGGTGATCCTCATCCTGGCGCGGCCATTCACCAGCCGAGGCGGCGACCTGAGCATGCTGCTTTCCGGCAACCAGCAGCCCCTGGCCGTCAAGCTAAAGGACCTCAACTCGGAATGGCGCTGCGTAACGGTACGAGGGGGTGCCGGCCCCGGCGGGAACGTGGCGGTGAATGTGAGCGGCAATGCGACCGGCTCCAACTCGCAAAACAACCTGCTGGGCGCGCACGCTGAGCAGCGGGCATACGTCACCAAGGGGCAAACCGTCTCTGCCTCTGGGGAAACCTACCTTGTGGCATACCGTCTGCCGGCCACCGGGCTGGACTTGCAGACCCTGCTTCAAGCCTCGGCAACAAAGACGGCGCCACCGGCGGTGGTTCTTACGCCCGAAAGCTCCCTCGCTCTCTGCCTGCTAAATGTGCGTGCCATTGCCGGCCTTGAAGACATTCGCGTCTTCGACATGCACAGCGAGATACATCAGAGCCAAGAAGCCGCCAAGATGCTGGCCGGACTGCTCAAGGCCACCGAGACCAAGAAGCCGGCAAAGCCCGCCCAGGAAGAGTCGCCCAAGTAGCTTCGGGTGCTGCACGCCGCGCCTGGCCGGAGGCTCTCCGAAAGGCCCAGTCCGGCTCACTTCGCCGGCCACTTTATCGCGCACCTAATCGGC